>CAZSSS010000539.1:0-1513 GCA_964609255.1 uncultured Rhodobacterales bacterium | reverse complement strand
CGTTGGTGGTTCCACTGAGATCGAAGTAAAAGAACGCAAAGACCGCGTTGACGATGCTTTGAATGCGACCCGTGCGGCCGTGCAAGAAGGTGTTGTTGTTGGCGGCGGTGTATCACTGGTTCAGGGTGCAAAAGCACTTGCTGGTGTGACTGGTGAAAATGCTGACCAAGACGCCGGCATTTCAATCGTGCGTCGCGCGCTTGAGGCTCCGCTGCGCCAAATTGCTGAAAATGCAGGTGTTGACGGTGCAGTTGTTGCGGGCAAAGTTCGCGAAAGCGACGACGTGACCTTTGGCTTTAATGCCCAAACCGAAGAATATGGCAACATGTTCGATTTCGGTGTGATTGATCCAGCCAAAGTTGTGCGCACCGCATTGCAAGACGCGGGTTCGGTTGCTGGTCTTTTGATCACCACCGAGGCCATGGTTGCTGACAAACCAGCCCCGGCAGCAGCTGGCGGCGGCGGAATGCCAGACATGGGTGGCATGGGCGGTATGGGCGGCATGATGTAAGGTCACAAATCCTGAAAGGATTTTGACCGGATGGCGACAGGTGAATGGCCTCCTTTTGGCCAATCACCGAAAGCCACGCCTAAGCGTTGAAAAATTGGGTCGCCTTTGGGCGGCCCTTTTTTATTGCCATGCAGAAATTCGATGGCTAAGCTTTTGTATGGAACATGAAATTATTTATCACCGTTTGGACGCTGATAATGCCCATCTTTTGCTTTGCGCAGATATTTTTGACCACAAAACTGACCCCAAACAGCTTAATAATTTTGTCGCTCATCCCGGGCACGAATTGGTGTTTGCCATGGCAGCTGGCAGGCCCGTTGGCATGGCTTCGGGGGTCATTATGCTCCACCCTGATAAACACCCCATGCTGTTTATCAGCGAAGTTGGCGTTAATGAAGATATGCGCCAAAGGGGCATTGGCGCGCGGCTTTCAAACATGCTGATGAAAATTGGGCGCGCACAGGGCTGCAAAGGCATCTGGCTGGCGACGGAAATTGATAATGTAGAAGCCCGTGCCTTGTATGATAAACTGGATGGGCGTGAAACCAAAGATATTGTGGTTTATGATTGGGACGGCGCGATGGATGATTGACATGATTGCTGATCAAAGCGGCAAATTATCGCAGAATAATGACTTGGCATTGGCGCAGTTACACCCCATATAACCGGAATGCTTGCACGCCCTTTCATTTCTCTTTGGCATCATATTCGATATGCCCCGCTTTTTGCCGCGATCACGTCCTCCAAAGGGCGGCGTTTTGATCGTCGTGCGCGGGGGCTGGGGATGGTTTTCGGGTTTGGCATTCGCCTATATCCCTTTGCTCGGCGGAAATTCAACAAAGAGATTATCCGGGTTTTTCCCGACATTACCCGGATGGAGCGCCGCAAACTGCGCCGCGAAATGGGCCGGAATATGGGGCAAACCCTGTTTGAAATCTATCACGGGGATCAATTCCAAAAGTTTCACAAGGGTTTTTCGGTGTCTGGGCCGGGCTTGTCCGC
>CAZSSS010000538.1:0-1527 GCA_964609255.1 uncultured Rhodobacterales bacterium | reverse complement strand
CAACCGGTGCCTGCGCGGCGGCAGCGGCAAAATCCGCTTGTGCTGCGTTGCTGTCGGGGAAATTCCGGAATCCGGTGCGTATTCATCTGCCAAAAGGGGAAAAACCTGAATTTGAGGTGATCAATACCGCAACCGGTAAAGGCTGGGCACAGGCGTGTATTATAAAAGACGCGGGCGATGACCCGGATGTTACGCACCGCGCCGTGATTTGTGCGAAAGTATCCCATGGCAGCAACGGATTGCGGTTTTTGGCGGGTGCCGGGGTGGGCACAGTGACCAAACCCGGCCTGCCTTTGACAGTGGGCGAACCGGCGATTAACCCCGTGCCCCGGCTGATGATCGACGCGGCAATCAGCGATGTTTTGAATGGCCACGCGCCTGATTTTGACATTGAAATTTCGGTTGAAAATGGCGAGGAGCTGGCCAGACAGACATGGAACGGACGTTTGGGCATTATCGGCGGATTGTCGATTTTGGGCACAACGGGAATTGTGCGGCCCTTTTCCTGCTCGGCCTGGATCGCGTCTATTCATCGGGGCATTGATGTGGCGCGCGCCACGGGGCGTGAACATGTTATTGCCGCCACCGGATCCTCATCCGAGGCAGCGGCGCGGCGATTATATGGATTAGATGAGGGGGATTGTCTTGATATGGGCGACTTTGCCGGCGGTGTGCTGAAATACCTAAAACGTCATCCGATCAAGCGCCTGACATTGGCGGGGGGCATTGGCAAATTCACCAAACTGGCACAAGGCGCGAGGGATTTGCATTCGGGGCGCAGTCAGGTGGATTTTGGGGCGCTGGGCGAAATGGCGGACAAACTGGGCTTGGACGGCGCAGCGGTGCGCAACGCCAATACCGCGCTTGAGGCCTATACTATTTGCGGCAGTAAATTGATCACAAAAATCGCGCAAGACGCCCAGCAAACCGCACGGGAAATCGTTAACGGCGCTGATATCGCGGTTGAGGTTATTATCATTGATCGCAGCGGTGAAATCATCGCAAGGCAGGGTTTCGCATGAGCATTCTGATCCTCGGAGGCACCCAAGAAGCCGATCAACTGGCCGATCGGCTTAGCGGCCACGGCATCGGGTTTACCTATTCCTTGGCAGGGGTGACACCCAACCCTAAACCTCGGGTTTATCCGGTTCATATCGGGGGGTTTGGCGGCGTTGTCGGGCTGGCCCGATACCTGACCCAAAATGCTGTCACGATGGTGGTGGATGCAACCCACCCTTTTGCTGCCGGAATGACAGAAAACGCATGGGCGGCCACCGTTCAGGACCGCATTCCGATATTGCGATTTGAACGCCCCGCTTGGGATGAACCTTTGGCTGCGAATTGGAACCATGCAAAAACCCTTAAGGAGGCTGCGGCATCATTGCCAAGCGGCGCGCGGGCTTTTCTTAGCGTCGGGTCACACAGCGCCGCCGCTTTTGCCCATCGCAGCGATGTTGAATTTACGGTGCGCAGCATTAAACCGCCCGCCATGGTTTTTGGCAAAATTATCGTTGCAAAACCACCCTT
>CAZSSS010000537.1:0-1528 GCA_964609255.1 uncultured Rhodobacterales bacterium | reverse complement strand
TCCCGATACCTTTGGTAACTTCGTCAATATCGGCCCCTATGGTTTCGCAATACAGCGCCAATTCGTTTACGAATGCCAGCTTTGTGGTCAAAAACACGTTTGCCGCATATTTTGTCAGCTCAGCGCTGGTTGTGCTGGACTTGACCCAGCGTTCGGCTGGCAGGTTAAGCGGCGCGTAAAGCAGCTGCATCAAGGCAAAGCCGCGCTCAGAATTCGCGCCGATAATCAGACGGTCCGGATGCATGAAATCGTCAACGGCGCTGCCTTGGCGCAGGAATTCGGGGTTGCTGATAATCTCCAGCCCGGTTTGTTGCGCAAGTGCCTGGCATGTTCCGGCGGGAACCGTTGATTTGACAACAATGGCTTTGGGGGGGTGCTGCAGTGCTGCAATTTGCGCCGCCACGGCAAAAACCTGTGAAAGATCAGCCGATCCATCGTCATCCAAAGGTGATCCAACCGCGATGATACACAGGTCAGCGGCGCTCGGAATATTTGAAAATGACAATGTATCATTGCCCAGTATGGCGTTGATGCCCGGCTCAAAGAATGGCATGATACCTTTGTTTAGCTGGTCAATCTTTGCGCCGTCCGTATCAATGCATTGAACAGTGTGCCCCAATGAGGACAAACAAGCGCCCGTAACCAGCCCCACATACCCGCAGCCAAAAACGGTTACCTGCATTCGTTCTTCCCAATTTTACCAGCCTCTATTACGCTTGCCCAATAATCACCGGATTCGCAACCCATGAATGGAAATGAAATGGCAAAAAACCCGCTGCAAACCACAACACTGGGCGCATTCCCGAAACCAAAATATGTTCCGGTGCGTGACTGGTTTGATTTCGCCCGCGAAACCGGCGGCATGAATACAAGCCAAACCACCAAGGATTACACCTCCGACATTAAATCGGTGGGCGATGAGGCCGAAGCCCTGTTCATCCGCGCCGCGCGCGAAGTGATTGACCTTCAAATCAAAGCAGGCATCACCATTCCCACCGATGGTGAGGTGCGCCGCGAGAATTATATCCATTATCATTGCCGCCATCTTCAGGGGTTTGATTTTGAAAACCTCGAACATCGAGTGCTGCGGGACGGTGCCTATGAAACCGATCTGCCCGCCATTCGCGCCGCCGTTTCCCATGCCGCCGGCCCTTATGGCCCGCATGATTATTTGGCGGCGCAAGCCGTCAGCCCGCTGCCGGTAAAATTCACATTGCCCGGCCCGCTGACCATTATGGATACCACAGCCGATTGTTTTTATAATGACCGCCCCAAACTGAACGCAGCCTTGGCGGAAACGGTTAACCACGAGATTCTGGCGCTGGTTGATGCGGGTTGCCAATATATTCAGGTTGATGAACCGCTTTTTGCCCGCAAAGTTTCCGACGCGCTGGATTTTGGCATGGAAGGGCTGGAGCGGTGTTTCCACAACGTCCCCAAACATGTGACCCGCGTGGTGCATATGTGCTGCGGATACCCCGATCATCTGGATGACACGGATTATAAAAAAGCCGACCCCGACAGCTAT
>CAZSSS010000536.1:0-1545 GCA_964609255.1 uncultured Rhodobacterales bacterium | reverse complement strand
ATAACGTGAAAATATACGGAATAAGTCCCGGGCGTTTTTTTATCAACATCGCGGTTGCGGCAATGGCAAACATAACGGCTTCGCCCGCGATCAACATCCAGAAAGCAGCCTGCCAAAGCCATGCGGGCAGCCAGTCAAAAAATGCCCAGTCAACGCCCAGATACCCTGTCCATATCACCCAGAATATTGGTGCGCATAAAAATGACGTTACGGTTCCCAAGAAAATAACCTGAAAGCCCATGAACCCAATAGGGCCAAGTTCTTGCCATAATTTCAGAGGGTTACGCATATGGGTTGCCCATGTCATTGCAAACCCTTTTAACCAACGCGAGCGTTGTTTTACCCATGCAATCGGGCGGTTGTTGGCCTCCTCCCAGGTTGTGGATTGCACAATTTCGCAGCGATAGCCAAATCGTGCCATGCGCATGCCCAGATCAGCGTCTTCGGTCACATTATGGGCGTCCCACGCCCCGACTTCTTCCAGAACGGAACGTCGCGCAAAAACCGATGTGCCGCCCAAAGGCAACGGCACGCCGATGCGTTGTAAACCGCGCATAATCACCCGAAACCACACCGCATATTCAATGGTGAAACACCGCGCCATCCAGTTGTTCCGGGAGTTATAATAATCCAGAAAACATTGCACCGAACCAACCGAGCTGGGTGCCTGCATCAGGTGGCTGACAACTTTGTCGATCTGGTCAGGGTCTGGCCGGTCCTCGGCATCATAAATACCGATGATCTCACCTTTGCAAAACGGAAGTGCAAAATTCATCGCGCGGGGTTTGGTTTGAATAATATCCTTGGGGACCGTGATAATTTCGATCCAATCAGGTAAATAACGCGCGGCAAGTGCAGCGGCGGTAATTGAATCCTCTTCCTCAAGCAATATTTTTATATCCAGCAATTCTTTGGGATATATCAAGGCATCAAGGGCTTTTAGCAAGTTGTCCAACACGCGGTTTTCATGGAATAAAGGTAACAATACTGTAACCTTCGGGCGTTTTTTGAAATCAACCAAACGGGGGGTGGATGCATTGGGGTATTTGGCCTTTTTCCCAAAAAGAAACGCCATAAATGCACTGATTCGCATGGTAGTGGTCGCCAGATTGGCAAGCATGGCCCAAAGAAACACTGTAATAAAAACCCCGGTCGGGGCGACAAAGATTAATCCGGCAATCACCAAAATCACCAAAGCGCCCCATTTTCCAGATAATATTGTTCCGATATCTCGGCAGCTGTGCTGCTGAGGGCAAGACAGGCGCGCGGATTTGGTCAATTCGGCAGAATAAACAGATTGGATGACTGCTCTAATGTCTTTTTCATTAGCGCGCAGGACAACCGCGCGGTTCCCCCAGATTTCCCGAGCCAAGCGAATGACATCAGGGTTTTTGGGGTCTGCGGCTGCAATAATGATTGTTCCATTGGTTCTTCGCCATGGAATTATATGATGTCTAAGGCATTGATGCGGGTCAATTTTACCCAGCAAATTGGGGTCGGGCGCTGTGGTGGAAAGGTCAAGCGTTACACCGTCGAATTGCAAAT
>CAZSSS010000535.1:0-1546 GCA_964609255.1 uncultured Rhodobacterales bacterium | reverse complement strand
AACGCTGGCTGCACAGCAATATCGACCTGATGCTAAACGGCTTTATCGCCTGACGGCGCGGTGTGTGGTCAACACGCATTAACCAATTTGTGGCATAACCCACCCAGTCTCGCGAGGCATGCCGAAAGGTATGCGGGTTATCGCGCCAAACCAGTTATACACGATGTTTCGACATCACCCAAACCGCGCAGGAGCGATGCACGCAGCCCAACGGCCCCGGCATCCAGTCAGCGCAACCGATACCGGCGCGATACCCGTCGCTTTTGCTAGCCCCAAAAGCAAAATCAGGATTTGAGATGATCCAGCTGAGAATGGTAATAACGGAGCGTTTCAGACGCGCGCCGCTTTTTTTGCGCCTGTAATTTCAAAAACCCGTAGGGTGGGGTTTCACCCCACCATCCTATCTCGATATCAAGCAACAAACAGGGCGAGTAAATTTCTTTACCCAGTTCTTGACAAAGCCTTTAAGGTAATACTTATGGTGAAATTTATCTTTCAACCTTGGTTTGTCGGGATTTTCGTTGTTGTAATAGTTCGGATAATTATTGGCCAAATCTTCGACTTAACCCCAATTTGTTCTGACGGCTGGAGGTCACCCTCAATCGGCCTAAGAGGAGTCTGTTCTTATCATGGCGGAGTCGACAGAGGTGCCGTTGCTCTCGCTAACATTTCAAGCCTTTTATTAGGTATTGCCACATATATTGCTGTTAATGTCATCCGGGAAAATGTCTCTACTTCAGAATTTAGCGGTTCGAAAAAAAGTCATTCCAATACTGCCATTGCCACTCCTGCCGAGCGATCTACCAACAAAATAGCTCAAATTTTTTTGGCGCAACATTTGTCTATTGTCGACGCGAAGCTTGTTGACCTTGCAAAGTTGAACTGTGTTGAGCTTTTTGGCGATTGCATTAATTGTGGAACACGGTTTCGCTGGCACGGGGCCAAAATTACAAATGAGCTCAGGGACTACCAACAATATTCCATCAATGAAATTCGCGGCAAGCATAAATGCCCCGATTGCGGCGAGGCATTACAATTTGGATACAACGAATTGGATTAAGAGAATATATAAACCGTAGGGTGGGGTTTACCCCACCATCACTTCACCCCAATGCCCCATCACAACGCTCACAAACACCCTCGTGCGAATGCGTCCCGACATCCGGTAAAATCTTCCAGCAGCGCAGGCATTTCTCGCCCTCGGCTTTTTCAAACACCACCGCGATACCCGCAGTGTCGGGCAACGCAAATGCCCCGTCCGGCGCGGCATCGCCCGTCACCGAAATGCCTGACGTGATGCACATATCGGCAAAATCTAGCCCTTCAACAATGCCGCGTGTTTCCGCATCATCGATGTAAACCACCGGCGCGGCTTCAAGGCTTGCGCCGATGTTTTTGGCGGTGCGTTCCACCTCAATCGCGCCGGTCACAACGCGGCGGACTGAGCGCACGACCTCCCATTTGGCGGCCAGCGCATCATCGCGCCACGCCTCGGGCGTTTCAGGAAAATCAACCATATGCACCGAGCTTTCCGCCCCCGGGAACC
>CAZSSS010000534.1:0-1546 GCA_964609255.1 uncultured Rhodobacterales bacterium | reverse complement strand
AATAAACGGTGTGCCAATGATCATACCCGCAATCATCACCGCCATCGCAAATGTTTTTTGCCCCGCCAAAATCGCCATTATTTGCAAATTGATGAACGTGGCGAACGGAAAGGTAAAGCTGCCCCAAATCGGGGTCCAGCCGCCTTTTGTCAGCCACGGTGCAACCGACAAAAGCCCCAGCGCAAAAGCCACCGAAAGCCAATAAAACAAGGTGTAAGCCCAGATAATATCAAGCTGGAAAAATGCCATTGCAAACAGGCTGGTCGGGGCCAATACAATCACCAACGAGGGCCGCAGCGGCACTGGCGGGCGCACCCGCAGCAGCTTTGCCCCATAGCCAAACGTAATCGCGATATAAGGCACCATTGCCGCCATCGCCAACCAGAAACTTTCGGTCACATAGCCCAGCGGAATACCCGCAATTGGCCCAACAATCGGCCCGACAAAAGCCAGATATTGAAAGGGCGAGAATTTGCGCGCCTCAGGTGGGCCGGTCAAAATTGAATAGGCCACCAGCCCCGTGGCCACATAATAAACCACAACACCAATCCACCAAACTTCCTCAGCCCGCACCCCAAGCGGCAACAACGCCGCCGCCAGCAGCATAATCGCCATCGGAAACGCCGCAACCCCAGCCCGCGCCGGTGGCATTTTCAAGTCTTCCAGAATGGATTTAGGCCGCCGCAGGCCTTTGGCAAAATACGAAACCGCAAAAAACAGGAAATATGCTGTTGAAATACCCAGCATCAAATCGCCAATTTCTTCAGGAATCGGAAAAATATAAGACGCATTGCGCCAAGCCAATGAAAGTCCCATAAAACCGAGCGCCACCGGAAAAATCGCGGGCGGCGTGCTGCGCCATAAAGAAACTTTGTTTAACATGTGCTATCCCCAAATTATTACACATTGCATAATCCGAATATAACACAAGAATCAAGTAAAAATTATTAAAACAGAAATCCCAATGTAGCCGCAAATTGATCACTATGCTGGTTGGCGGCTTCCAAAATTTTATTCCAAATTTAATATCTGCTCAGCCAACGCTTCTCCGCCCCATTCCCTCATGACACTGGAAAACTGTAACAATAATTCAACATCTTGCAAAATTTTAGCCTGAATGCTTAATAAAAAATCACGGTGTTCTCTTTGCAACAGAATTAATTCTTCATGACATTTTGAATTACTTTCATCCGGAATGCCAATCAATAAATCCGTCTTTAATGACCCACTTTCATCCTGCTCAATACCCTCACCATCCTCAAAAAGGGCGCCAACCTCATCATGACTAGCCGCAAATTTTGGGTCGGCCTCAAGGGTTCTTTGAAGACGCAAATTTCTTTCAGCCGACAGCAAAGCATTTTCGATGGCCCATTTTTGGGCCAGAAATGGCTTTTTTGCAGCTAGGCTTTCTGTCCACACATCAAGCGTTCCTGATATACCCTCAAAGACGTCAATGACTGCATCCGACGCAGTGACAACATATTTTGTGATGTTTCCTTGCACTTTTCGCACTCGTGGATCTCTTTTAAATTTCTGAAAAGAACCA
>CAZSSS010000533.1:0-1565 GCA_964609255.1 uncultured Rhodobacterales bacterium | reverse complement strand
CTGACCTTTAACCCCGGCTGGGATGCCAAGGCGCAACCCGTGGAAGGGTTTGAAGACATTCGCAGCATTCAGAAAAAACTGCGCAATGATGGGATCGAATTTGAAGTTGAGGCTGACGAAACAACAACCGGTCCCGCAAGTTTTATTGTGCATGATCCCGACGGCAACCCCGTGATGCTGGATCAGCATGTTTAACGGTTGCATCAGCTAATTTCTTGATGCAAGATTTGGCTATCGCAACCATGAGAACCCCATGACCAACCCAAATATCTGGCCCCCTGATATTACGCTGACAGGCAAGCTTGCGCAGCTTGAATTGCTAAGCCAATCCCATGCGGCTGATCTGGCCGAGGCCGCTGCTGACGGTGATTTGCACAGGCTGTGGTATACGATGATTCCGACGGCAACCGGTGTGCCCGCCGAGATCAACCGGCGAAATGCCCTACGCAAAACCGGCAGCATGATGCCGTTTGCGATTATTGATTTGAAATCGGGCAAAGCGGTGGGCATGACCACCTGTATGAATATTGAGCAGGCGCATAAACGCATGGAAATCGGCTCCACTTGGTATCGTAATTCGGTGCAGGCCACGGGGCTGAATACCGAGGTAAAACTGCTGATGCTGCGCCATGCGTTTGAAACGCTGCGCTGTAATGTGATCGAATTTCGCACTCATTTCATCAACCATCAGAGCCGCCGCGCGATTGAGCGTTTGGGGGCCAAGCTGGACGGGATTTTGCGTAACCATATGATTATGGCTGACGGATCACTGCGTGACACGGCGGTCTATTCGATTATTGCGTCCGACTGGCCAATGGTCAGCGCGCATTTGCGCTGGCAATTGGAAAAACCACGCTAAATATACTGGATGACAATACATGTATCACAGCATTAATCGCCGAGATTTACCGCGTGGCATTTAGCACGATTTCATCCAGCAAAGCATTGGCAGGCGCCATGCTTTCACCCGGATAAATCTGATGGCCAATAATGGCCTGATCCGGCGCGCCGGGCAAAGTATAGACAAACACCGCATAAGGGCAGAACACAACATTGTTGATATTCGCCTCCATTACTTGGCGTGACACCCGGGCTGAACAGAAATTGAATGTGGTTGCCTGTTCAAATAAAACAATGTCGGAGCCAACGTCGCTGCGGGTGCGCTCCAGCATCTCACCGATGTGGCTGGTGAAATCAATGGTTAACCCCATATCCAGAATGGCGCTTTCGACAGCAAAAGTCATGTCGTCATGGGTTTCGTCAACCGTGATGGCAAACATGTCTTGGGCAATCAGGGTGGCGGGGAAAAGCATCAATAGGCTGATAAGGGCAGATTTTAACATTTTGGGCTCCGAAGTTGGGTTTGTTTGTTAATGGCATAAGGTCAAATTTCAATCAATCAACTTGATGCGAGGGGCGCGGAATACGATATGCCGCAATTGCCAATAACCCGCCAATCGCGGCGATCCAGACGGTTGGCGTTAGCCCGATCCATAATGCCAAAGGCCCCGCCAGCAGCGCGCTGATGGGCAAAACCATACCGCTGATCACATAAAAAGTGACGT
>CAZSSS010000532.1:0-1572 GCA_964609255.1 uncultured Rhodobacterales bacterium | reverse complement strand
TAAACAACCGCGCTTTGTCATCGGGGTTGCGCAGGTCAGCGGTGATGCTTTCTTTGTTGCGGTTAATCGCATGAAACAGTGAGTTATCCCCGTCAATATCGGTATCCGAAATATACAAATGGCGGCACAGATCACCGGTGCCGGGGCGCTCTACCTTGATCACGCGCGCGCCAAGATCAGCCAGTTTCAACCCGCATAGAGGGCCAGAAAGAAACTGGCTGAAATCAAGCACGGTCAGCCCGTGCAATGGGCGATCTTCTGGGCGTAAAACCTTCATTCTTGGCTCTCCTGATAAGCAGATTCCAAACGGGATAGCGCGCTAAACGCGCTGGTTTCCCCGCGCAAACAGGCGTGCAAAATGTTGCCAGCTTGGTCTTGAAACCACATATATCCGTTATAACGCGGGCGAATCCATGCGCTGTCTAGCGTAGCGCGGGTGTTGCGGAAAAAATCACGGCTGGCGGCATTGCAGTGGTCAGACTCCCACGCCACGGCGTTTGCCGGTTGCCCGCCAGTATCAAAAAACAGGCCGGCTTGGCAGTCAGCGCCGGCGATCCAGAACGCATAATCGACCGCACTATCTTTGTGTTTGGAGCTGGCCGAAACCGCAATGCCCGTGCCGCCCAGTACGGTGCCCTGCGGGTTGCCGCCCTGCATCCCCGGCGCATCAGCAAAGCTGAGCGGAAACGCGCAATATCCATCGCGGCTATAGTTGGTATAACCATAGCCAAAGGGCGAATAGGCGGGGCCATCTGCTGTGTTTCCCATCCAGTCAAATATGCCGATCGGGTCCAGCTCAAGGCATTTTGCTGGCATTAGACGGGTAATTTCTTGCAGCATTCCCAACACTTTGGTGCCGTTTTCGGGCGAAATAAACTGTGCCTTGGCCACTGGGAATTGCAGGTTTTTGGCCATGCCCATAAACACCATCAACGCATTGATCGGGATCAGGGCAAAGGCCACCTGCCCGTTCTGCGCCAGTTCCAGCACCTCGGACCAACGGCTTGGGGCGCGGGTCAACAGATCAGGCCGATAGGCCGCAACCGGGGTGGCGGCATCAATGGCCAGCGCCCATTGCTGGCCGTTGATCTCATAAGATCCGTGTGAACCGCCTATTGATTGTGCCGCCAGCGTCGCCAGCTCCGCCGCGCGGCCCCGCCCGTTAAGCGCCAGTAATTCGCCGCTGCTGGCCACTTGCCCAACATGCGGGTGATCAATCACCATCAGGTCATAATCCGCGGCCATTTCCTCAATCGGGCGGTCAGCAAAGGCTTGCAACGAGCGTTTTTCCCAGATGATTTCTACATCGGGGTGTGTTGCTGCATACTGCCGCGCCGTGGCCACCATCGGGTCATAGCCGCGCGCATGGCTCCAAGTCATGCCGCGCAGGGTTTGCTTAGGCATGGTCACTCATCCGCGACCACGTCTTGTTTTTGCTCCCCTAGGCCCTCAATGCCGAGCGCGATAACATCACCCGCCTTCAGGTAGCGGGGCGGGTTTTGTGCCATGCCTACGCCTGGGGGGGTGCCGGTGGAGATGATGTCTCCGGGGTGCAGGGTGAAGAAGCGGCTG
>CAZSSS010000531.1:0-1581 GCA_964609255.1 uncultured Rhodobacterales bacterium | reverse complement strand
TTGAACGGCTGGCCTTTATTGCGCGGGGCCAAAGATGAGCCTGATCATTCGCCCGCTAACCGCCGCAGATGACCGCCAATGGCGAGTTTTATGGCGCGGGTATCTGGATTATTATGAAACCACGTTGGCACCGGAAATTTACGACGCAGCCATTGGCCGGATGCTGTCAAATGACCATCCAGAATACCATGGGCTGGTTGCCCAACGGGATGGAAAGCTGGTCGGTCTGGTTCATTATATTACCACACACACGGCTGGCAGCTTGAAAATACATGCTATTTGCAAGACCTGTTCGCTGATCCCGAGATGCGTGGCAAAGGGATCGGGCGCGCC
Source organism: uncultured Rhodobacterales bacterium (assembly GCA_964609255.1). Taxonomy (GTDB): domain Bacteria; phylum Pseudomonadota; class Alphaproteobacteria; order Rhodobacterales; family Rhodobacteraceae; genus UBA3077. Next base: position 1,248 of record CAZSSS010000531.1, on the reverse strand, counting down.
TTGATTGAGGCGGTCTATGCTGCCGCAGACAAAGCAGGTTGCCCCAAAGTTTATTGGTTAACGCAAGATTTCAATACAGCTGGGCGGCAGCTGTATGACCGCATTGGAACCCTAACTCCGTTCATTAAGTATAGTCGATAACATGCTGAAAAAACTTATTTTATTCATTTTTATATCTGGTTGCACCGATACAATCAGCTTTGGGTCCTCCACGCCAAATACGGGCATTGCGCGGTCAAATACCGCCATGACACATGAATTTCTTGCTTTGAATTTCCAAACAGAAACGGGCCGCGCGGTGCCCGGGTTATTAAAATATGTCGGGCCGGTGCGGGTATCGCTTAGCCCCTCATTGGCCGCCTATCGGAGCGACCTTGAAAAGGTGTTGCAAAATATCCGGCGCGGTGCGGGCATTGACATTGCCATCAGCACAAACGGTGGTGCGCAAATCCATGTGCAACAGGTTCCAGCGGCAACGATGCAGCGACATTTCCCAACCGCGGCTTGTGTCGTGGCCTCTGGCATTGGCAATTGGGCCGCGTATCGGCGCGGCGGATCTGTCCGTTGGAGCAGCCAAACCCGTTTGGAAAAATCGACCATTTTTATTCCAGATGATGCGCCACCCTATTTAATCCGCGCCTGCCTGAACGAAGAAATTGGCCAAGCGCTCGGCCCGGTTAATGATCTGTTCTATGTTGCTGACAGTGTTTTTAATGATGATAACGTGCATAATCGCCTAACCGGCTTTGACCTGCTGATGCTGCGGGTTCTTTATGATGAACGCATGGTTATCGGCATGACGCGCGCGCAGGCAGCCGGAGTTGTCGGCATAATTCTTGCCGAGATCAACCCCGATGGGCAACGCGCCGGCGCAATAAATGCCGAAAATCTGCGATGGAAACAGTTAATTACCACAGCCATGATCAGCAGCAATTCGCGTGGCGCGCGCATTAGATCAGCACAACAAGCCATTGGAATTGCACGAGATTTAGGGGATCATCGCTTAGTGCATTCATTGTTGGTGTTTGGGCGGCTCAACTTTGGCAGTGCCCCGGAAATTGCCGCCCCCGCATTCCAAGAAGCCTATACCATATCGCTGCAAATACTTGGGCCAAACGACCTGCGAACCGCGCTCAGCGCGATGCATATTGCTGCGGTGGCCTTGGCGGCAGAGCGTTATTCCGAAGTGTTAACCCTAACGGAAACGCCGGTCACCCTGGCCCGAAGATATGAGGACGCGGTGCTTTT
>CAZSSS010000530.1:0-1594 GCA_964609255.1 uncultured Rhodobacterales bacterium | reverse complement strand
CATGCGGGGCGGCCTTTGGTCAGGCGGCTTCGCGCCAGCCGCGCCGCCACGCGGCGGGTAAGTCTGGCAATCAGCCAAAGCGAGAATAGCGCCGTAAACACCCCGAAAGCTGACCAAAGCGCCAGTCGCGCCACGCCCGAGAACAGCGCCGCAGCCGCAATCAGCATTATAACCAGAATGGCAACCAACAGCATGAAATGCATTCGTGGCCAGCGCCGCGCCGTGGTGGTTATGTCGCGAAAAAGCCCTGCAGCACTGATTTCCACAGCGCGCGACAGTGGCCAGATTGAAAAGATCATGGCGGTTAAGGCACCATAAATTGCGGCCTCTAATAACGGGGCAGGGTAAAACCCGGATTGAACAGGCACCGGCAGCATGTCAGCCAAGGTTGGGGCCAGCAGCATCGGCACTCCGCCCCCAAGCAACAGCCCGATTAAAATCCCAACCAGCGACAATATCGCAATTTGCATCAGATAGGCCAAAAATATCGTGTTCCGGCTTGCGCCGATTGACTTGAGGGTGGCAATTGTATTGGTCTTTTTATCCAGATAAGCCCGCACCGCCGCAGAGACCCCGATGCCGCCAACCGCCATCCCCGCCAAACCAACCAGCACCAGAAAACTGCTCATCCTTGTGATAAAACCCGATATGGCTGGCGTTGAATTACGCCGGTCGCGCCAACGCATGGCCCCGCCGCCAAAATATTCATTCGCAACCGTTTGCAACATTTGCAGATCGGTATCGGGTGCCAGTTTCATCCGAAACCGGGACACAAATAATGTGCCTTCGGCCAACAGCCCACTGTCGGCCAGATGGCTGGTTTTGACCAAAACTCGCGGGCCAAGCCCAAACCCGTTGCTGCCGCGATCCGGTTCTGTGGTAAGCGCGGCGCGCAGTTCAAATTCTTGATCCCCCAGTTGCAAAATATCACCGACGCTCAGGTTCAGGCGGTCAAACAATGCTTGATGAGCAACCATTCCTGGAAGGGTGCCCCGCATCTCAAGGGCGGTTTCAAGCGGCATTGCCGGTGTTAATTCAACGGTGCCATAAAGCGGATAAAACCCGTCAACGCCTTTCACCTGTGTCAGCGCATATTCGGTTTCGCCGTCATTGGCAAAGGCGACCATTGAGCGAAAATCAACGATTTCTGAGGCAGACTGGCTGCGCGCAGTGACCCAGGATCTTTCTTCTGTTGTGGCAACCCTATAGGTAAGCTGGATTTCAGCGTCGCCCCCCAACATGGTTGAGGCTTCGGCTTCCATACCTTCTTGAATGGCAAAACGCACGGTTCCCACCGCAGCAATTGCGCCAACACCCAGCGCCAGACAGGTTAGAAAAATGTAAAACCCCTGCGCGCCACCGCGCAATTCGCGGGCTGCAATTTTTCGTGAGACTGTGAAAATCACCGGCGGGTCTCCAGCATTCCATCACGCAAACCCACAACACGGTCACAGCGATCGGCCAGTTCCGGCGCATGGGTGACCAGAACAAGTGTGGCACCGTGGCGGGTGCTCAGATCAAAAAGCATGTCAATAATGGCGGCGCCGTTCCCGCCGTCAAGATTGCCGGTTGGTTCATCGGCCAGCAGGATTTC
>CAZSSS010000529.1:0-1602 GCA_964609255.1 uncultured Rhodobacterales bacterium | reverse complement strand
TATGGCCGTGGTGCCGGCCATGGAAAACGTGGCGCTGTGGCACGAACGCGATATCAGCCATTCCTCGGTTGAACGCAAAATCGGGCCGGACAGCACAATTACGCTTGATTTTGCCTTGGCACGCCTGACAATGGTAATAGAAAAATTGCTGGTCTACCCCAATAATATGTTGAAAAACATGAATAAATTCAGCGGCTTGGTTCATTCACAACGGGTGCTTTTGGCGTTGACCCAAAAAGGTGCGAGCCGTGAGGACAGCTATCGGCTTGTGCAACGAAATGCGATGAAAGTCTGGGAAGCAGGCGCCGATTTCATGACCGAGTTAAAGCAGGACGCTGAGGTCACAGCCCTGATGTCAGAAACCGAGATTGAAAGTCATTTTGACCTTGGCTATCACACCAAACATGCCGATACGATTTTCAAACGGGTGTTTGGCTGACTTTATTCGTTATTGCTAATGGCGCTTGCGACAAAATACGAACCCGGCAGGGCAACCATTGCGCCGGTTGCAACGGCGCCAATTATAAACAGTGCGGTATCATATCCGGTGACCAGCGCCACAATCAAAAAGATACCGGCCAAAGTTGTGCCTACAATGGCATAAAGTATTGAGGCCAATCGAAACATCTGATTTCCTTTCCTGAACATGTTGCTGGCAATATAGCACAGTTATTCAGGAAAGGAATTGATCAAAATCAATTTCCGGCTTGAATTTGTTCGGTTGCCACCACGCCCAATTCTGCCAGTTTGGCCCGAATTTCGTCAGCGGTTGCTTTGCCTTCCAGATCACCGGTGACTTTGCGCACAACGTCCTCATTTCCGGCTTCTTCAAAATCGGATTTGATAACTTCCAAAGCATAAGCCGCCACGTCATCACCAGATTTACCCAATAATCCAGCCGCCCAGTGGCCCAGCAATTTATTGGCGCGCGCGTCAATTTTAAATTGGGTTTCCGCATCATGGGCAAATTTATTTTCAAACGCATTTTCGCGATCATTAAATGTAGACATGTCCTGCTCCTATTTTGTCCTAACAATTATTTAACAACTTGGCGTGTGGTTTTTCAAGGCCTGCACGCGAATCCTTGCTCCTTTTCGCAACTCGGCCTATAGAGCGGTAATCCAGTAATTTTTGTCAAAATGAGGGTCCAGATGTCACGGCGCAGAATGATTTATGAAGGCAAAGCTAAAATTCTGTATGAAGGGCCGGACCCTGACACAATTGTGCAGTATTTCAAAGATGATGCAACCGCTTTTAACGCCGCCAAAAAAGCCGTGATCGACGGCAAAGGCGTGTTGAACAACCGCATGTCAGAGCATTTCATGACCGGATTGAACACAATCGGTGTGCCAACGCATTTTCTTAAGCGTCTGAATATGCGCGAACAATTGGTGCGCAAGGTTGATGTCATTCCGCTGGAAGTCGTGGTGCGCAACGTTGCTGCGGCGTCAATGTCCGAACGTCTTGGCATTGAGGAGGGCACCCCCCTTCCCCGCCCGATCATTGAATTATATTACAAAGATGACAGCCTGAATGATCCAATAGTCACCGAGGAACACGCGATTGCCTTTGGCTGGGCCAGCCAACACGACCTTGATGAAA
>CAZSSS010000528.1:0-1603 GCA_964609255.1 uncultured Rhodobacterales bacterium | reverse complement strand
ATACCCTATTTCATGAGACGGGTCAGGAATTACGGTTTTCTTGGCAGGATAAGACATTTGTTTCGCGTTTAAATCTGATTGGCGGGTTTCAGGCTTCGAATGCGTTGATGGCTGCGGGGCTGGCCATTGCCTGTGGCGAAGATCCGGTTGCTGTTTTTGCCATTTTGGACAGGCTGAAAACCGTGCGTGGCCGGATGGAACTGGCGGCAACACGGAAAAATGGTGCAAAGATATTTGTTGATTACTCACACACACCGGATTCGCTGAAAACAGCGTTATCGGCCCTGCGCCCACATGTTTTGGGGCGGCTTTTGGTGGTTTTTGGCGCGGGGGGCGACCGCGACAAAGGCAAACGGCCGCTTATGGGCAAGGCCGCGTCGCAGTTCGCTGATGTGGTGTTTGTTACGGATGATAACCCGCGCTCAGAAAACCCGGCGGCAATTCGTGCTGAAATCATGGCGGGCTGTCCGGATGCCAGTGAAATTGGCGACAGAGCCGAGGCCATTTTGCGCGCAGTTGATGCATTACAACCCGGTGACACGTTGCTGATTGCCGGAAAAGGACACGAAACCGGGCAGGTTGTCGGGGATGATGTGTTGCCCTTTGATGACGTGGAACAGGCAAGCATCTCGGTGCAGGCGTTAGAGATGGATCAATGAGCGCGCTGTGGACAATGACCGAAGCAAAAGCCGCGACCGGCGGGGTTTGTGCTGTTGACTGGCAGGCAAACGGTGTTTCAATTGACACGCGAAGCCTGCAAAAAGGCGATATCTTTGTGGCTCTCAGCGCCACGCGTGATGGCCATGATTTTGTTGCAGATGCGTTAAATAAGGGCGCTGCGGCCGCCTTGGTGTCGCGCATTCCTGCGGGTTTGGAACAGGCGCCGTTACTGGTTGTGCCCGATGTTCTTGCGGCGCTGGTAAAGATGGGTATGGCCGCGCGTCACCGTTGCGCTGGCAAAGTTGTGGCAATCACCGGATCGGTTGGAAAAACCGGCAGCAAGGAAATGTTGCGCTGTGCCTTGCACGGGCAGGGCCGTGTTCATGTCGCCGAAAAAAGCTATAACAACCACGAAGGTGTGCCCCTGACCTTGGCGCGCATGCCGCGCGATACGGAATTTGCCGTGATTGAGATCGGTATGAACCACCCCGGCGAAATTGCGCCCTTGGCACGCATGGCGATGCCCCATGTGGCCGTGGTAACCAACGTAGCACCTGTCCATCTTGAGGCCTTTGATGGGCTGCGCGACATTGCCAAGGAAAAAGCCGCAATCTTTGAAGGGCTTGTGCCAAACGGCAATGCCATCGTTAATTCAGAAATCGCTGAATTTGATGTTTTTGCAATAATGGCTGCAGGAATTGATAATTCACCTGTTGATGCTACTTGCAACTGGTATGGTAGTGAAAATGCTTATGATGTTGAGGCTTCGGTTTCAGGTGATATTCAGTTTCTGCCATTCTTGATTGTTGACAACAGCGGCAGCGGAACAAATTATTGGTGGGACAATAGCAATGCTTATTCCTGCGATGGAGTAGGTCCGGTACTTGTTTACGATAATGATCCTGCCACTTCAGGAACACTCGTTAGTAGCCACATGACCATC
>CAZSSS010000527.1:0-1607 GCA_964609255.1 uncultured Rhodobacterales bacterium | reverse complement strand
ATGACGGACCGGTTTGCGTTGCAGGAACACCGAAAAATATCTGCCTAACCGCGTGGCATTCTTTGGCACGCTATGTTATGTGGCCGCAACGCCAATATGGATAATTGATATGAACCTTTTTGCCGACATCAAAACGCTGGTGATAACCTCGCTGACCGAGATGGTCAGAGCGCATGAATTACCCGCAGCACTGGATTTTTCAAATGTTTCGGTGGAACCGCCCCGCGACGGGTCGCACGGCGATATGGCCACCAATGCCGCGATGGTTCTGGCCAAACCGGCCAAGATGAAACCACGCGATATTGCGGAAATCCTTGCGGTCAAATTGGCGAATGACCCACGGGTTTTAACCGCTGATGTTGCCGGCCCCGGCTTTTTGAATTTGCGGCTGGATCTCGCATATTTACGCGGTATTTTGCCGGAAATCTTGAATGCTGGGCCAGATTTTGGCCGATCAAATATCGGGCAAGGCCGCAAGGTTAATGTGGAATTTGTGTCAACCAACCCGACAGGGCCATTGCATGTTGGCCACACACGCGGCGCGGTGTTTGGTGATGCATTGGCCAGCCTGCTTGATTTTGCCGGTTACGATGTTACGCGCGAATATTATATCAATGATGGCGGGGCGCAGGTTGACGTGCTGGCGCGCTCAGTATTTGAACGCTATCGCGAAGCCATGGGGCTGGAACCGGAAATTGTTGAGGGGCTTTACCCCGGTGATTATCTGATGCCGATCGGCGAAGCGGTCAAGGAAAAATATGGCAATAGCCTGATTGACCAGCCAGAATCGGTTTGGCTGGCAGATTTGCGGGTGTTTTCCACCAACGCAATGATGGACCTTATTCGGGCTGATCTGAAATCAATCGGCGTTGAAATGGACGTGTTTTTTAGCGAAAAATCACTGTATGGCACCGGCAAGATCGAAGCAGCGCTAGACAATCTGGATCGCAAAGGGTTGATTTACCAAGGCACGTTACCCCCCCCCAAGGGTAAGCTGGCCGAAAACTGGGCGCCGCGTGAACAGATGTTGTTTAAATCCACTGATCTTGGCGATGACGTTGATCGCCCCGTCAAAAAATCGGATGGCGGCTGGACATATTTTGCATCCGACATTGCCTATCATTTTGACAAGGTTGAGCGCGGGTTTGATGAATTGATTAATGTTTTGGGCGCTGACCATGGCGGTTATGTTAAACGGATGAAGGCAGCAGTCTCGGCCCTGTCGGATGGCCGGGTTCCGCTGGACATAAAGCTGTGCCAATTGGTGCGGCTGTTCAAAGACGGAGAGCCATTTAAAATGTCCAAACGGGCAGGCACATTTGTGTCATTGCGCGACGTGGTAAAGCAGGTTGGGCCGGATGTTACCCGCTTTGTCATGCTAACGCGCAAAAACGATGCTCCACTGGATTTTGATCTTGCAAAAGCGACCGAGCAATCCAAAGACAACCCGGTTTTTTATGTGCAATACGCCCATGCGCGGATTTTCTCGGTGCTGAAAAAAGCAGGCAATCCGGCTGATACCAAATTGGCGGCTGCGGATATGGCGCTGCTGGATGCTCCGGTTGAAATTTCGCTGATCAAGAAACTGGCGGAATGGCCACGGCTGG
>CAZSSS010000526.1:0-1607 GCA_964609255.1 uncultured Rhodobacterales bacterium | reverse complement strand
CAAAACCATAACGACCGCAATTTTCATAACCTCTGAGGGCTGAAGATTCATAAATCCAAGGTCAAGCCAGCGTTGCGCCCCTTTGCTTGAATCACCCGCAAACATAACAATGATTAACAATACAAGCGCCGTTAAATAGGTGATAACTGTGACCGAACGCCAAAAACTTATTGGGGTAAACGCGACAATAAACATTATGCAAATACCGACAGCAAACCGGATGATCTGGGTGCGTGCCCATGGGTCAAATGACCCGCCCGCAACCGAATAGAGCATCAAAAACCCAAAACACGAAATAGCCGTAACAAGGATCACCAAAGCCCAGTTGACATGCAGGATTTTTCGAAACCCTGTTGGAACAAGGTTGGCGGTCGGGTCAAGAAAGCTCATGCGCGGTCACTTCGTGCGGCGGGGGCTGTAACATTTGGCGGGGGCTCTGTTGCGCGTTGTTTACGCATTTCGTTGCGTATTTCGCGCGGAAAAGCTGAGATCGGGGGTTGGGTTTCATAAAGCGCGCGCAGCATAATATCGCGGGCAATCGGTGCCGCAACAGCCGACCCGCTTCCGCCATGTTCGACCACAACCGATATTGAAAACCTTGGGTTGTCAAAGGGGGCAAAGCCGACAAACAACGCGTGGTCGCGGCGTGCCCATGGCAGATCCTCGTTTTTGGTCACACCTGCGGCGCGTTCTTCGGCGGTAATCTGGCGCACCTGACTGGTGCCGGTTTTCCCTGCCATCGCCATGGTTGCCTCGGCAATTCTGGTGGAATAGGCGGTGCCGCGATCCTCATTGCTGACCCGAAACATACCCTTTCGGATATGTTCAAGATGGGCTTCGGGAATATCCAGGGAAACAGCCCGGTCCAGATGGGTTGGAACGCCGTTGACCCGCTGGATCAACCGTGGCTCAATCGCGCGGCCCGCCGCAATGCGCCCGGCCATCACAGCCAATTGAATGGGCGAAGACAAAACAAACCCTTGCCCGATGGCTGAATTCAATGTGTCGCCAATGCGCCAAGCATCATCAAATTTATCCTGTTTCCACTGTTTTGTCGGTGCCAGACCCGCAGTAATCGCGGGCAGCGGTAATTCCGGTTTGGCCCCAAACCCGAATTTTCTGGCCATTGCTGTTATGTTTTCAATCCCGACACGCTGGGAAATCTCGTAATAAAATACATCACATGAATATTTTAAACTGTCGGACAGGTTAACCTTGCCATGTCCGCCGCGACGCCAGCAATGGAACCGGCGATTGCCAAGGTCATAATGCCCGGGGCAATGGACGGTTTCATCCGCGTCAATCAACCCTTCTTTTAATGCGGCAAGCGCCACCATCATTTTAAATGTGGATCCGGGCGGATAAGCCCCCGAAATGGTCTTGTCGGCAAGTGGCCGGAATTCATTGTTAAGCAGTGCATCCCAGTCCGAGGGCGATATTCCAAAAATAAACTTGTTAGGGTCAAAACTGGGCGCAGAAGCCAGCGCACGGATGTTTCCGGAATGGACATCCATGACAACCGCAGCGGCGCTTTGCTCGCCCAAACGGTATTTGGCATAATGTTGCAGATCGCTATCGATTGATAGTTGAAGGTCAGCCCCTTTTGT
>CAZSSS010000525.1:0-1611 GCA_964609255.1 uncultured Rhodobacterales bacterium | reverse complement strand
CCAAAGACGTGCCCGCAATGCGCGCGCCCAAGCCATCAACCAGCGAATAGGAGGCAATAAAAACCCCGGTCGTAAACGCCAACATTGCCGCGTTCCGGTTTTGCTGCCCATCAGCACGCCGCACCAATGCGAGGCTAAGAATACCTCCGGCAATAATCAAAATGGCAAGCATTTCCAGTTTGCTAAGGTCAACCCCCAGAATAAACACCGAAAACAACGCCACAATCAACGGCGCAGTGCCCCGCGCAATCGGGTAAACCTGCGTCAAATCCCCCAATTTATACGAGTTAAGCAAAAATAACTGATAGCCAAAATGCAGCAATATACCGCCAATAAGATAAGGCAGGCTTGCAAGATCCGGGGCCGGAACAAAAAGCAACGCCAGCAGCGCAAGCGGCATATGACCCAGAACCACCGCCCCCATGCTCAGCGTTTTATCCTGCCCGCCTTTTACCAGCGCATTCCATGACGCATGCAAAACAGCCGCACCGATAACCGCAAGAAAAACTGTTGTTGACATTGCTATTGCTCCCTTGGAATTTCGGTTTCCATGCTATTGAGCCAACTTATGGATTACAATCAATAATCCAACATGGCAAAATTATGCCCTCAAATACCGCTGAAATTTCATCGACGCATGGCAGCCATGCGTTTTGGCTGCATATCCAGCCCTATACATTTGTCGCAAAACCCCCTAGATGCAGCCGCTTGTTATTGGAAAAAGAGACCACCGTGATCGAAACCCTGCAAAATGCGCTTACAAAGCGCGGATATGAAACCCTGACCCAAGTGCAGGAGGCCGTGACAGACCCCGCGCTGGAAACCGCTGATCTGCTGGTTTCCGCCCAAACCGGTTCCGGTAAAACGGTTGGTTTTGGTCTGGCGATTGCGCCAACCATTCTGGAAGCAGACGGTTGTTTTAGCCGCGCCAACAAACCGCTGGCGCTGGTGATCGCCCCAACGCGTGAACTGGCCTTGCAGGTCAAACGCGAACTTGACTGGCTGTATGCTGGCGCGGGCGCGATTGTGGCGTCTTGTGTGGGCGGCATGGATATGCGCACCGAACGCCGCAATCTGGAACGAGGCGCCCATATTGTTGTGGCCACACCGGGGCGTTTGCGCGACCATATTCAACGCAATTCCATCAAGCTTGGCGATATCCGCGCTGTGGTTCTGGACGAAGCTGATGAAATGCTGGATCTGGGTTTTCGCGAGGATCTGGAATTTATTCTGGAAAAAGCACCCGAAAATCGCCGCACCTTGATGTTCTCGGCCACCGTGCCAAAAATGATTGCAACATTGGCCAGAAACTATCAAAAAGATGCGGTGCGCGTGACAGCCGTGGGCGAATCTCGTCAGCACGCTGATATTGAATATCGCGCCATGAATGTCGCCCCGCGCGACAGTGAAAATGCCATCATTAATGTGCTGCGCTATTACGAGGCCAAGAACGCGCTGGTTTTTTGCAATACCCGCGCCATGGTTAACCGCCTGACCACACGGTTTTCAAATCGCGGTTTCTCGGTTGTTGCCTTTTCCGGTGAACTGTCGCAAAATGAACGCAGCGACGCGATGCAAGCCATGCGCGACGGTCGGGAGCGGGGTTGTGTG
>CAZSSS010000524.1:0-1621 GCA_964609255.1 uncultured Rhodobacterales bacterium | reverse complement strand
CGCACCATCCCAGACTTCCCCCACAAAGGCATTATGTTTCGCGATGTCACCACGCTTTTCAGTGATCCACGCGGCTTTCGCATTTGCATAGATCAGCTGCTAAGCCCCTATGCAGGCATGCAAATTGATAAGGTGGTGGGCCTAGAGGCGCGCGGTTTTATCCTTGGCGGCGCGGTGGCGCACCAGCTTTCGGTCGGCTTTGTGCCGATCCGCAAAAAGGGCAAGCTGCCGGGTAAAACCATTGAGCAAGACTATAAACTGGAATACGGCGAAGCCACGATGGAAATCCATGACGATGCCATCCTCCCCGGCGAAAAAATCCTTGTGGTGGATGATTTGCTGGCCACCGGCGGCACCTGTGAAGCCAGCATCAAACTCATCGAGCGCCTCGGCGGAGAGATCATCTCCGCGGCCTTTGTAATAGACCTCCCCGAGCTTGGCGGCCGTGAACGGCTGGAAAAAATGGGGATAGACCTGCACTGGCTATGTGCGTTTTCAGGCAAATAAACGCTAAGTCTAATAATGGCCAACCCGCGCCATGAACGCACAATACCTTACATCCTTGACGTAAATAATCGGGGTCGCTCAGTTCTCCCTGACAACCCCGAAAACAAATGTTAATAGTAAATTAATTTTTTATTTCATTTATCTCAGAAGTTGCGTTATCATATGCAACATACGGCTCAACGAGGTCAATAAAAACTAGGAGAATTTAATGATTTGTCGCCCGAAAATTAAACCCGCCCATGTTTTGGCAGGTGTTGCCCTTCTTTTCTCACCTCTCTCCGCCACGGCACAAGAGGTAACCCTTTCATCCCCCGACGGTCTGTTCTCGGCAACTGGTGAGCTTGTTTCTTTTGAAAACGGGTTTTATATCATTAGCACATCTCTCGGGAATTTGCAGGTCAATGAAGCAGACGTAGCGTGTGAGGGGTCAACCTGCCCGTCACCCGAACCGGAAATTGCTGAACTTGAAGCGGATGTTCTTTTTGCAGGTTCTGATACCGTTGGCGATGGCCTAATGCCGCTTTTGCTTGCAGGTTACGGCGCATCCCACAACGCTTTTATCGAAGAATTGCCAACCAATGATGGTACCGTTGCCATTAATCTAATAGCCGACGAAGGTTACGGCAATTCCATTGGCATATTCCAAGTGGCCTCAGCAACATCGTCTGACGCTTTTTCCGCGCTGCTCGACAAATCCGCCGAATTCGGCATGTCGTCGCGCCGCATCACCCGCGACGAAGCCCGCGCGCTGGCACAGGATGGCGCTGGCTCGATGATTGCATTAGAGCAAGAGCATATTGTAGCCGTTGACAACCTTGTCGTGATCGTCAACCCCTCCGTGCCCGTATCCTCCATCAGTCTGGCGGATTTAGCGCGCATCTATCGTGGCGATATTCGGAACTGGTCAGCCCTTGGTGGGCCGAATCTTCAGATAACACCTTTTACGCGCTCGCAACGATCGGGAACACGGGCCTCATTTGATGTCGTTGTTTTTGGCAATAAGGACACAATTCAGGTCGCCCGTATTGCTGGCACAAACGAATCGATGTCGGCCACGATCAGTGTCACCCCCGGCGCTATCGGGTTCGTGGGCTATGCTTTCATAAATGAAGCA
>CAZSSS010000523.1:0-1630 GCA_964609255.1 uncultured Rhodobacterales bacterium | reverse complement strand
AATTGTAAATGCCGCCAACGCCATTTTCATCACCGGGATACCAGTTTTGCACGGTGGAATATTTAACGTCTGCGTCCTCAAGGATGATGATCTCAACCACCGCGGCGTGCAGTTGGTTTTCATCGCGCATCGGGGCGGTGCAGCCCTCCAAATACGAAACTTGCGACCCTTTTTCGGCAATGATTAATGTGCGTTCAAATTGGCCGGTGTTTTCGGCATTGATGCGGAAATATGTGGATAATTCCATCGGGCATTTGACACCCTCGGGGATGTAAACAAACGAGCCATCCGAGAAAACCGCGCAATTCAGCGTGGCGTAATAATTATCGCTTGGCGGCACAACCGAGCCGAGGTATTTTTTCACCAACTCGGGGTGGTCCTTGATCGCCTCGGAAATGGAACAGAAAATCACGCCGGCTTTGGCGAGTTCGTCCTTAAACGTCGTCCCCACAGAAACACTGTCAAAAACCGCGTCAACAGCAACTTTGCGTTGCTCAACCGCGCCTTCAACCCCTGCAAGCAGGGCTTGTTCGGCCAATGGAATGCCTAGTTTCTTGTAGGTTTCCAACAGCTTTGGGTCAACATCATCCAGCGATTTTGGCTTTTCGATCATCGATTTGGGCCGCGCGTAATAATAGATATTCTGAAAATCAATCTCAGGGTAATTGACCATTGCCCAGTCGGGTTCGGTCAGCTTTTCCCAACGGCGAAACGCATCGAGACGCCATTCCAGCATCCATTCGGGTTCCTCGTTTTTTGAGGAAATCAACCGCACGATGTCCTCATTCACGCCTTTGGGGGCGTATTCCATTTCGATATCGGTCTCGAACCCGTATTTATACTTGTCGCCAACGGTTTTGACCGCCTCGACGGTCTCGGCATCGACGCCGTCTTTGGCGACATCTATCATTTTTGACATTTGTATTCCCCTTATGCTGCGCGCGCTTTGTGGCGGGCGTATTGCGCCAACCATGCGGTTGCAAATTCTTGTAATTCTAGTGTTGTGGTGCTTGGCCCGATGCTGATGCGAATGGCGCTGGCAGCGGTGATTTCGTCATAGCCCAAGGCCCGCAATGTGCGGCTGGCGCGGGTTTTTCCCGATGAACAAGCCGCCCCGGCTGAGACCGCAAAACCGGCCAGATCCATTTGCATAACTTGGGTTTCACCCTTCCAGCCCGGCACCGCGAAATAGCTGGTATTGGGCAGGCGCGCCTGGTCTTTGCCAAACACGATCAGGTCGCTGGCCTCATTCAACAGGCGTTGTTCCAGCGCGTCGCGGCGCGCGGCCACTTGTTCCCAAACCCCGGTTTCAAGATCGTGTTGCGCCGCCGCCGCCGCCGCGCCCATGCCAGCTATGCCAATCACGTTTTCGGTGCCTGAGCGGCGCCCGGTTTCTTGACCGCCGCCTTTGATTTGGGCCATTACATCAGTGCCTTTGCGCACAACCAGCGCGCCAGCGCCCTTGGGGCCGCCAAATTTATGGGCAGAGATGATGGCACGCGCCGCACCGCTCCATTCAAAGCCAAACGGGATCTTGCCCCTGGCCTGAACCGCGTCGCAAAACCCGATGCCCTCAGGCAGGTCATTGATGACCCCGAACACGCTGTTAACCTGCTGGCGGGCGGTTTTT
>CAZSSS010000522.1:0-1631 GCA_964609255.1 uncultured Rhodobacterales bacterium | reverse complement strand
CGATACCGTAACAATGGACATGACCCCTACTCAGCGGGTCATTGCCTTGGCAAACGCAAAAAAATGCCCGCCAAACGGAGTTATGGTTTGTGTGTTGGAACGCCCCCGCCATGAGGAAATGATCCGCGAACTGCGCGAAACCGGCGCTCGGATCAGCCTGATAACCGATGGTGATGTCGCCGGAATTATTCATTGCGCCGAATCCCTGAAAACCGGCATTGATATGTATATGGGGGCTGGTGGCGCCCCCGAAGGCGTGCTGGCAGCGGCGGCGCTGAAATGCATGGGCGGGCAGATGTTTGGCCGGCTTATTTTTCGCAACGATGACGAAAAAGCCCGCGCTGCCAAAACCGGCGTGACTGATCTGGATAAAATATACTCCTTGCATCAATTGGTGTCTGATGATGTTATCTTTGCAGCGACTGGCGTTACCGATGGATCAATCGTTTCAGGTGCGCGCCGGGTTGGCGACGCGCTGGAGACCGAAACCATTCTGATGCGCTCTCGCACCGGGTCGGTTCGGCGATTATTCTACCGTCAACGCAATCAATAAGGGGATAGCATGGTTAGGCGGGTTGGATTCGGTGACGGCAATAAACCAAATGAGCGGGATGCCCAATTAAGGCGGCAATATCATAAGGTTGACAAAAACCATTCAGCCCGCGCGCACCCAACCGAAACCCTTCCTCCCCCTCCCAAGCAACCGCCAAAAAGACCCCGCCGACCAGCGCGCCCTCTCTCAGGGGCGCGGTTGATCAAACTACTGTTTTTCGGGTTCTTCATACTTCCCTTTCTGGGGCCATTTTTGATAGGGACGTTCAAAAAAATCAGCCAAGGCGAATTTGGCGGAATTTCAAGCATTGTGGCAATTATTATCACCTTTGTGGTTATCCCGGGAATATTCAAATCCATCAGAAAACCCCGTGAATGAAGCATCCAACGCATGAGCAATAGTTTTCTAGGAGTAACCCGTTCCTTAACGGGTCGCCGTTGGGTTGGCCCCTCGGCTGATACCGACCGTCTGGCTGAAACCATTGCCCAGCAAACCAACCTGCCCGATATTTTGGCGCGTGTTTTGGCGGCGCGGGGGGTTCTTCCGGCTGAGGCCGACAGCTATCTAACCCCCTCCCTGCGGGATCTAATGCCCAATCCGTCTGGCTTTCTTGACATGGACAAAGCAGCCGAGCGGATGGTTTTGGCAGTTAACAAAGATGAACGCATTGCTATTTTTGCGGATTATGATGTCGATGGCGGCAGCTCTGCCGCGCTTATTCTGGCATGGCTGGCGGGCCTTGGCAAAACCGCAACGCTTTATGTGCCGGACCGGATCCTTGAGGGTTACGGCCCCAATGATGCCGCCATGGAAAAACTGGGCCATGCGCATGATCTGGTGATCTGCGTGGATTGTGGCGCGGTTTCTGTTGGCCCGATTGAGGTGGCAAACGCGGCGGGCGCGGATGTGATTATTCTGGATCACCATCTGGGCGCTGAGGAATTACCCCCTGCCTTGGCTGTGGTAAACCCCAACCGCCAAGACGAAACCGGCGATTACCATTATCTTTGCGCGGCGGCGGTTGTCTTTCTGGCGCTGGCTGCGTGCAACCGGTTATTGCGTGAGGCCGGACAGCCCG
>CAZSSS010000521.1:0-1650 GCA_964609255.1 uncultured Rhodobacterales bacterium | reverse complement strand
CGAAATATGGATGGCAATCTGGGGTATATGGCGATGTTTGGGCCGGAATCAGCCACCAAATTGGTGATTTTGCAAGAATGGCAAGATGTTGAGAGTTTTGCGGCCTATAAGGAAACCGCGTTTTTCACAAAATCCGGCGCAATGTTGAAACCAATGATGTTGGCCCCGCCACGCAGCCGCGCTTTTTACGCTGAACTTGCGTCCACCTGATATCCAGCATTATATCAGCCCATGGCAGATTTACCCGCGTTTTGTTTTTACAAAGAATTTGACCCCGAACCAGCCAAAGAAATTGTCTTTGACCGCCATTATCTGCTTTATGCTGCCAAAGGGTCCATGCGGTTTGAAACCGATGCCAAAAGCTGGGTTTTGCCGCCGTCACAGGCTGCGTGGATTGTCGCCAACAGGCCCGTAATCATTGACATGCCCCGGCCTATCACCTGTTGCTCGGTATTGTTTGCAACCGATTTTATCAGTGCCCCAACGGATAGTTGCACAATTTTTGAAGTCACCCCACTGGCACGCGAAATGATTTTGGCCTGCCGCAAATGGGGGCCGGAATTAACCCAATTGGCCCCCGATGACATGCAATTTTTCAGCACCTTAGCCAATGTTTGCAATGATCTGGCAAAAACCCCGTCCATAACGTGGATCCCCTCCGGTCGGTCCAAAACCACTAAGCAAGCAATTGAATTTACACGTAAACATCTGAATCAAGACATTAGTTTTGATGACATTGCCAAAGCATCCGGCGCGTCAACCCGAACCTTGGCGCGGCGTTTTGCTGACGAAACCAACTTTACATGGCGCCAGTTGCAACGCCGCATGCGGATGATTTCAGCAATTGAACTTTTGTCAGACGAAACCAACAGCATCACCACGGTGGCGCTGAATGTCGGGTATAAATCTGTCAGCGCATTTAACGCGGCGTTTAAGGAATTCACCCATAAAAGCCCGTCAGAGTATCGGAAGTTTACCCATTAAAAAAGCCGCACCCAAAAGATGCGGCTTTTGCATTTATCAACCCAAAAAAACCTTAGTTTTTCGCGTAAAATTCCACCACCAGATTTGGCTCCATCATCACCGGATAAGGCACGTCACCCAATGACGGTGTGCGGATGAATTCGCATACCAGTTTGTCATGGTCAACATTCAGATATTCCGGTGTGTCGCGTTCAGCTGAGGCAACGGCCTCCATGATCAGGCCCATTTGGCGGGACTTTTCGCGCACCGCAATAATGTCACCTTCAGCAACCCGGTATGAGGCGATGTTTACTTTTTTGCCGTTCACAGTCACGTGGCCGTGGTTCACAAATTGGCGTGCCGCAAAAACAGTTGGCACAAATTTGGCGCGGTAAACAACCGCATCCAAACGGCGTTCCAGCAGGCCAACAAGGTTTGCACCTGTATCGCCTTTAATGCGGTCAGCATCTGCATAAATGCGGCGGAATTGTTTTTCGGTCAGATCACCATAATAACCTTTAAGTTTTTGTTTGGCGCGCAATTGTGTGCCGAAATCCGACAATTTTTGCTTGCGGCCCTGGCCGTGCTGGCCGGGGCCATATTCACGACGATTTACCGGTGATTTGGGGCGACCCCAAATGTTTTCGCCCATGCGGCGATCAATTTTATACTTGGCAGCTGTACGTT
>CAZSSS010000520.1:0-1656 GCA_964609255.1 uncultured Rhodobacterales bacterium | reverse complement strand
ATACCTTGGTGCTCGGGCATCGTGTGTCAGAATGGTGCGGCCACGCGCCGGTGTTGGAGGAAGACATCGCACTGGCCAATACAGCGCTTGACCTGATCGGCCAGACCCGCATGTGGCTGGAACTGGCCGCAGAGGTGGAGGGCTTGGGCCGCTCAGCTGATGAATTGGCGTTTCTGCGTGACGTCTGGGATTTTCGCAATCTGTTATTGGTTGAACTGCCAAACGGCGATTTTGGCCAGACAATGATGCGCCAGTTTTTGTTTGACGCGTGGCACAGTATTCAACTGGGTCATCTGATAAAAAGCAGCGACGCCCGCGTGGCTGCAATTGCCGCAAAAGCCAGCAAGGAGGTGATATATCACCTTCAACGCTCAGCTGATACGGTGGTCGGGCTGGGGGATGGCACCAAGGAAAGCCACGTCTATATGCAGCGAGCGCTGGATTATTTGTGGCCCTATATAGGGGAGATGTTCAGCAATGATGCGGCTGACACCGAACTGATTACACAAGCCATATTTCCCGAACCGGCCAGTCTGCGCCGCGATTATGACCAACTGGTTACGCGGGTTCTGGGGGATGCAAGGCTGACCATTCCCGAGGGTAATTTCGCCCAGAAAGGCGGCAAATCTGGGGTGCAGCACAGCGAACATCTGGGCCATATCCTGTGTCAGATGCAATGGCTGCAACGGGCTTATCCGGGGATGGACTGGTAAGGTATGGCCGTCTCAATTGATCAGATATGGCATTGGCTGGAACAGGTGCCGGACCCGGAGATTCCGGTGATTTCGGTGGTGGATCTGGGGATTGTGCGCGATGTTGTCTGGGTTGATGATATGCTGGAAATCTCGGTGACACCGACATATTCGGGCTGTCCTGCCACGGCTGTGATTGCGGCTGATATTACCGCTGTGTTGCGTGGGCAAGGTATTGATAACATTGTGATAAAGCAGAAAATATCACCGGCTTGGACAACCGATTGGCTGTCGGAAACGGGCCGTGCCAAGCTGGAAAGCTATGGTATTGCCCCGCCACAATCCGCAGGTGGCCCGGAAAAATGCCCGCGCTGCGGGGGGCAGGTTTTGGAAAAAATCAGCCAGTTTGGTTCAACCCCGTGCAAGGCGCTGTGGCGCTGCCTTACCTGCGCTGAACCTTTTGACTATTTCAAATGCCACTAAGGAATAAACCATGCCTCAATTCCACCCGCTGACTGTCACCGATATTCAAAAAACCACCCGCGATGCGGTGGTGCTGACGCTGAAAGCCGAGGCGCGCGATTTTGACTTTATTCAAGGTCAGTATCTGACCTTTCGCCACGATTTTGGCGGGGTGAAATTGCGCCGGTCTTATTCGATTTGCTCTGGGCGGGATGAAGATGTTTTGCAGGTTGGCATAAAACGGGTTGATGGCGGCGCGTTTTCAACCTGGGCCAATCAGGAATTGCAGGTCGGTGATGTGGTGCAGGCCATGGCACCAGCGGGGCGGTTTTATACAAAGCTGAACCAAGATGCTGCGAAAAATTATCTGGCTTTTGCGGTGGGGTCGGGAATTACGCCGGTGCTGTCAACGCTGAAAACCATTCTGCACGCTGAACCAAAATCGACTTTTACGCTGGTTTATGCGAACCGCGCGGTTGCGTCGATTATGTTTCGCGATGAA
>CAZSSS010000519.1:0-1660 GCA_964609255.1 uncultured Rhodobacterales bacterium | reverse complement strand
AACAATCTGAAACCTGTGGGCGGGGCAATGCTGTTGTTTTCTTCCCAGATCACCAGCGCCTCAGCGGCCAGCCAGCCGCCCAAAACACAGGATTGCAGCGCGCGTTCGCCCAGCCCTTTGCCATAGGGCGGGTCAAGGAACACCAGATCATAGGGGTCGCCTCGGTTGATCCCCATTTTGGTGGCGTCGCGGCGATACAATTTGGTTTGGCCAATCACCTGCAAAGTATCAATATTTTGGCGCACCAACGCGCGGGATTTTGCGCCGTCATCCACGAATAAGGCACGGGCGGCACCCCGGCTTAGGGCCTCAAACCCGAGCGCGCCGGTGCCTGCAAACAGGTCCAGCACGCGGGTGCCTTCAATGCTTGGGTAATCGCCATGGGCCAGCAAATTAAACAGGCTTTCGCGCACGCGGTCAGTCGTTGGGCGCAGATGCGCATCCAAATCGCCTTTGCCAAGGCTGGCCAGCGCTGTGCCCTTATATTTTCCGCCAATAATCCGCATATCAGGCCTTTAGCAAGGGTTTGAGGTCAGCATTTATATCTGCAATTATCGCCATATCTGGCGATTTCCCCGCCTCGATCAACCGTTTGCCAATCATATAGCTGCGCGGGTCGTTCATCGCGTCAACCGCCAGCAATTGCGGGCCTTTGTAATACCAAAACGAGACCTCATCACCCGTGCCGCGCGTGATAATCCGGTCATAGCCGGTGTTCAGCCCCGCGATTTGCAGCTTTGTGCCAAACTGGTCCGACCAGAACCACGGTTTCGGGGTGTATTTTGCTGCGCCGCCAAGCATTGCCGTGGCGGCAGTTTGGGCTTGGTCGATGGCGTTGCCCACGCTTTCCATGCGGATCTGCTGGCCTTGATGCGGGAAGGATGCGCAATCGCCTGCGGCATAAATATCGGGGTCTGAAGTCTGGCATTCTGCATTGGTTTTGATGCCATTTTCAATGGTCAGCCCTGCGGTTTTAGCCAGTGAAATATCGGGGTGAATACCAACGCCGACAATCACAAAATCAACCTCCAGAATGCGGCCATTATTCAGGGTGGCCGAGGTCACGCGGGTTTTACCATTTAACTGCGTCAGGCCGGTATTCTCACAAATATCAACGCCGTGGCGGGTATGCAATGCGCGGAAATAATCAGATGTTTGCGGGGCGGCGACCCGTTGCAAAATGCGCCCAGACATTTCCACAAGCGTCACTTTCAGCCCCATTTTCGCAGCTACAGCCGCGGCTTCCAGCCCGATATAACCGCCACCAATGATCAGCCCCCGTGCGCCTGCTTGGAATTCAGGTGCCATCGCGTCGGTGTCCTTTAGGGTGCGCACCCCATAAACCCCGCCAAGATCACCGCCAATGCTGGCAGGCAGCAGATTGGGCCGCGCGCCTGTTGTCAGGGCCAGTTTGTCATACGGCATTTCAATGCCATTGCTAAGCAAAATGGTTTTTTGGCCCGGGTTAATCTGCGATACTTTTTGGCCGGTCAATAATTCGATATTATGATCCGCATAGAAATTTTCGGGCCGCAGGAATAACCGCTCACGGGT
Source organism: uncultured Rhodobacterales bacterium (assembly GCA_964609255.1). GTDB lineage: Bacteria > Pseudomonadota > Alphaproteobacteria > Rhodobacterales > Rhodobacteraceae > UBA3077. The sequence goes on along the minus strand of CAZSSS010000519.1, from coordinate 106 downwards.
CATGGTGCCCAGCAAATAGGCTTTGGAAAGCGGAGGGCGTTGATAGGGCGGGGCGGGTTCCTCACCAATCAGCGCAATCGGGCCTTTGTGGCCCTGTTTGCGCAGC
>CAZSSS010000518.1:0-1666 GCA_964609255.1 uncultured Rhodobacterales bacterium | reverse complement strand
GATAAGAATTGGAACCGGATTTTCATTTGGTGAAATCGCCGGAATCACCGCCAGCCCCATCAGTAAAACACTGGAAACTTCAAACCCGAACAGCCATTTTTGAGTGGCGTTACCAAACAGCCGCGCGGTGGATTTTACCCCGATTAGCGCGTCATCCTCAATGTCTTGATGGGCGTAAATTGTATCGTAAAACAAAGTCCACGCGATACCCGAAACATATAAAAACAAAGGCGCAAGGGCCAAGCTGCCGGTATGTGCTGCCCAGCCAAGCAGGGCGCCCCAGTTAAACGCGATACCCAAAAACATCTGCGGCCACCAGGTAAATCTTTTGGCAAATGGATATATCGCAACAGGGATCAGCGCGGCAATTCCCAGCCAGATTGTAAACCAGTTGAAGGTGAATAAAATGCCCGCCGCAACCCCCACCTGAAGGCCCAGCCACACCAGCGCTCCGCGCACAGAAACCTGCCCGGAAGGGATCGGCCGTGATTTGGTTCGCGCCACTTTTCCATCAATTTTACGGTCGGAAATATCGTTCCAGGTGCAGCCGGCACCACGCATTAAAAACGCACCCATTGCACAGGCAATCGCCACCCAGATATCGCGCAAGTTTCCGCCCAGCGGATCCCCCGCAACGGCCAATGCCAGCCCCCACCAACAGGGAATCAACAACAGCCATGTCCCCGCGGGACGATCCGCGCGGCTGAGCCGCAAAAAAGGCCGCGACCATGCGGGCGCAAAACGGTCCACCCAGTTGCGATTGGTTGCATCAGCCACACGGCCCGTGTTTTCATGATCAGTCATCAGGCAATAATAACGGGGGATGTGCGGATTAAAAAGGGGCATTAGCGGCGTGCTATGGATAAAGGCAAGCATCAAAACATGTGTAATTTTGCCTAAGTTTTTCGCAAACCAATTTTTTTTCCCCGGGGACAGTTTAACATCCCCTTTTGTGTATTGCATAATCTGTTTTTGGGTTGGATTTTGAAGGTAATTCATCACAACCGGTTATATGCAAATTTGATAATAACTGCGGAGCCTTTCCCAACTAAGCCAGCTTCAAATATGGCCGATTTTTTGTGCACTAAAACCAGCCAGCGCGGAGGCGTTCATCCCAAAGGTTTCCGGCATGCACTGAAGCAGGTCGTTACCTTTATCGACCTCGGTTAGAGGTCAGTAATCGCATGAAACGGGATATACGATCCACGCACAGGATAGGCGCTGCAAGCCTTGCCAGCGCCCCGCCGTATGAATCGGCCAATCCGCAAATGTTGTCGCCCAGCCAGTTCTAACCCTGATAGAAAATCCCATATTGTCCAGCGCCTCGCCCTGTTTATTCAAGGCGGGGCTTTGTTGTTGGTGGTGCAGCCAGATCACATGCCCAATGCATTGACGCTGCAATCATCCGAGCCTTGGCCCTGCTACTCCATCCATCCCAACCCCGCGCCCCGCGTGGGTATAGGTTTTGTCGTGTGCATTTTCCATTCTAAACGGCGCAGGACTATTGTCACCAGACACGCCAGGATATTCGCTGAGGACGCGTAGCCGTTTGGGTTGACGTGCCGATGTTTGAGAGGTTATCGCCAGCCAGCGATAGGCTTTGGGTCCTTCCTGACCCTCTATAACATGCGGGTAATTCGCACCCCATGCCTCATAAATTTTCCAT
>CAZSSS010000517.1:0-1670 GCA_964609255.1 uncultured Rhodobacterales bacterium | reverse complement strand
CGCAGTTTTACCGCGATGTGCGGGTCACCACGATTTATGAGGGGACCAACGGCATTCAGGCGATGGACCTTGTGGGGCGTAAAATGAAAGACTGCGGGGTGGCCTCGTTTGGCCTGCTGGCCGAGATTGGCCTGACAGCAGCAATTGCGATGGAAACAGCCCCTGATTTGGGGGCATTTTTGGGGGCTGCAGAAACCAGCCTGACCGTGACAACACATTATATGGTTGAGGCGGAAATGAACGATCGTTTTGCGGGCGCAGCGCCATTTTTGCGGGCATACGGGTTGGCGTTAACGGGGCATTACCTGCTGAAATCTGCGTTAATTGACCCAACCCGGATGCCTTTGGCGCGGTTTCACATCCGGCAAATGATGCAACAGGTTGATGCGCTGTGTTCTGCGGCGCGCGAAGGTGCGGCCTCGCTTTATGCGCTGGATATGGATGGATTGGCGTCTTGAATATATCTGTGAACGCCATCCGGTTTCCCCATGAAACCCCGCCCAAAGCAGGCGAGATGATCGAAGTCGCCTCGGGTATCCATTGGATCAGGCTGCCTTTGCCAATGAAACTTGACCATGTAAATATCTATGCGCTGGAGGACGGGGACGGCTGGACACTGGTTGATAGCGGCATGAATTCCAAAAAAACCCGCGGTATTCTTCAGGGGCTGATGGCGGGACCGTTGGCCGGGAAACCAATTCATCGTGTCATCGTAACCCACCATCACCCCGACCATGTCGGCACAGCGGGCTGGTTGCAATCGGAGCATGGCGCGGCACTGTGGACAACCCGCACCGCGTGGCTTTTTGCACGAATGCTTGTGCTTGATGAACAGGATATTTGGCCTAAGGAAACGCTGGAATATTATCGTCGCGCCGGCATGGATCAGGCGTTTTACAACACGCGAAAATCCGAACGCCCGTTTAATTTTGCAGATGTTGTTGCGCCAATGCCGCTGGGATTCACTCGGATGTCTGAGGGTGACATAATCTCGATTGGCGCGCGAAACTGGCGCGTGCGTCTGGGGAATGGCCATGCACCCGATCATATTACGCTTTGGTCGCAGAATGATCCGATTGTGCTGGCCGGGGATCAAATTATCGCGGGGATTTCCTCAAATCTGGGGGTTTATGCCACCGAACCCGATGCTGACCCGGTTGGCGAATGGTTGGAAAGCTGTGAGCGGTTTTTGCCTTTGGCCAAACCGGATCATCTAGTGTTGCCCGGCCATAAATTGCCGTTTTACGGGTTGGCGCATCGGTTGACGCAATTGATTGATAACCACCATTTCGCGCTTGAACGTCTGACAGGTTTTCTGGAAACGCCGCGCAGCGCCGCAGAATGTTTCCCGCCGCTGTTCAAGCGCAATATCGGTGAAGGCGAATATGGTCTGGCTTTGGTTGAGGCGATTGGCCACCTGAACCACCTGCATAAAACAGGTGTTATCACCCGCAAATTACGCAAAGACGGCGCATGGTTGTGGCATCTGACCTGATCGCCATATTCTTTAAATGTGCAACGCGGGCATCCCCGAGCGCAGCGAGGCCCGGCCCAACTGATTTCTGGCGATTTGGCACAAATTGACTGACAATCAGGCGGGAGGGTTTGTGTTAGGCGCAACATCCAAACGAGCACTCCCGCGCTTTGCTTGGGCTTGGCCCTCGTGCTGC
>CAZSSS010000516.1:0-1670 GCA_964609255.1 uncultured Rhodobacterales bacterium | reverse complement strand
TTCAGGGCGAGGCACCGCCGCGCGGGCCAAAGCAACGCGCTGCTGTTCTCCGCCGGATAATTGCGCAGGATAATGGTGTTGCCGGTCTGCCAGCCCCATGGCGGCCAGTTCCTCAGCTGCTTTGGTAAAGGCGTTGGTGTCGCCAGCCAATTCCAGCGGTATGGCGACATTTTCAAGGGCGGTCATGGTTGGAATCAGATGGAACGATTGAAAAACGATGCCCATATGGTTTCGCCGAAACCGCGCGAGCGCGTCTTCGTTCATGGTGCCAAAATCCTGCCCCAGAACCTTGACAGAACCCCCTGTGGCAGCTTCAAGCCCGCCCATCAGCATCAGCAAGGATGATTTCCCCGAACCCGAGGGACCAATAAGGCCAAGGGTCTCACCGTGCTCGACATTTAACGAAATGCCCTTAAGTATGTCCACAATCCCCGCATTTCCAGACAGCGAAAGCCGGGTGTTTGACAAAGAAATTGCCGGAGATGCCATATGAATGCCTTTTCTCGAAATGCCCTGACTATGGCATATAAGCTTGTTCAAAGCTTTCACAAGATAGTGTTGGTGATGTTTTTAAGCGGCGGCGTGGCGCGAGCAGAAATTGTGATTGTGGCTTTTGGAGATTCGCTGACGGCGGGATACGGGCTGGCGCAAAAAGACGGGTTTGTGCCGCAGTTGCAGGACTGGCTGCGGGGCGCGGGCGCGGATGTTCGGGTGGTGAATGCCGGGGTCTCGGGTGACACAACGGCCGGGGGATTGGCGCGGATCGACTGGGTGCTTGGCGGTGAAGTTGATGCGGTTATTCTGGAGCTTGGGGCCAATGATTTTCTGCGCGGGCTGGACCCGGCGGCTGCACGGGAAAATCTGGATGCTATTCTGGCGATAATCACAGCCAAGGGCCTGCCGGTTCTGATTGCCGGGATGCCGGCACCGCTCAATTTTGGTGCTGAGTATAAGGCGGAATTTGATATGATCTATCCGGATATGGCGTTAAAATATGACGCGGTGTTATATCCATTTTTCTTGGGGGGTATTGCGAAAATGCAGGGGCAGGCAGAGGTGATGACCTTTATTCAAGCAGACGGACTGCATCCCAACGCAGAGGGTGTTTTGCTGATGGTTGCGGATATCGGGCCGTTTGTCTTGGCGTTGATTGAGGGGTTGGAATAGGGGCTGCCACCCCTCTTTGGCCATTGGCCAAATTCACCCTGCGAGTATTTTGAAACAAAGAAAACAGGCCGGGGGAGGCACCGCATTTTAGGTAAATGTGGTTTAAATTGTTGGTTTATGGTTAAGCGCTGGGGTGCTGTAATTTGCATGGCCCGACGCAAGATCTCCGAATTTATCAGGCCAGCGTAGGTGTTAATGCCACCCTGATAACCACGCGCAGTGGGAAAGCCGAGCGAAGCGAGGCCATGGCCGCCGCGCGGTCCGGCTATTTGCGTATGCAAATATGCCGGCCCCTTTGGCATGCGCAGTTTTTGCTGATCACCAAGGGCATTTCTCGGCGCCCTTGGTGATGCTAACTTTGTTGAATTCACGCAAAAGAGGGTTTGCGAAATTCTTTGTTGGCTTGTTTATAAGTCAGGCCAATGTCAGTCAGATGTGTGTCGTCCAGCCGGGAAAGCGGGGCGCGGGTTTGGCGTCGCTCAACCATAATTTTTAGCCAAGCG
>CAZSSS010000515.1:0-1676 GCA_964609255.1 uncultured Rhodobacterales bacterium | reverse complement strand
GATTTTGGCGTGGGTATCATCAATTTGTTGCCACTGCGCACCGTTTTGTGGCAACAGCGACGCTGGTGCCCAGACCGATTCAACTAAGGGGCGCGCGCTGCCCGCGCGGTTAAGATCCGGGTCATCAGCCGCCTGCACCAGCGGAATGGCCCTGAACATCCAGAATCTAACCCAGCCATGGGCGTCAAAAAACCCGTCGGAGCCATTAACCCTGACCGGGCCAGCGCGCATGTCTGCCATCCAGACAAAGGCGTGCGGTGGCGACAGGATTTGGCGGGCAGTCATGTCAAAGCGCTTATAATCATCCTTTTCGCCAAGGCGAAATTCGCCGTGCATTGTCAATTCAACGGTGGTGGACAGCGGCGTGCCAACCGCGATTGCGTGGTTGAAATAGCGCTGTGCGATTTCGGGCAGCTCGCTGATCATATCAGGCGCATAGACCTCGGTCGCGGGGGTTGCCTGTTCTTGAATTTTTGACCAAATCGTTGCCGCCGCTGCCATTCGTTTGCCAAACTTGGCATTACCAACCAGCCATGCGATCAGCGCGCTGGTCAAAAGAATAACCAGCAACACCCCCAGAATTTTCCAAAATCCGTGCATGGCGTCAGCTTTGCACGATTACGGCTAGCGTTTCAAGACTGACCGGCCAGCATAAATGCAGGTTTTGGTCAGTGTATTTCAGCCAATGGGGCGTTGCGCGCCACCCTGAACCCCAGATCATCGATGGCAAATATTGGATGGCTGCGACGTCGATTTGATGCCAAGACGCCGCGCGGCTTATCATTCCAACCGCCACCGCGAAAAATGCGATAGGAGCCGTAAACTTCGGGGTCATAAATATCCCAGCACCACTCCCAGACGTTGCCAAGCATATCATAAAGCCCCCAGTGATTTGGCGATTTTTCGCCAACAGGGTGAATATGCCCATCGGAATTGCCATGATACCACGCGATGTCATTGATGTCGCCGTAACGCACAGCGCCTGACGTTGCCCGACAGGCATGCTCCCACTCGGCCTCGGATGGTAATCTGTAACCGTTGGCTTTTGGGTCAAGAAGCACCTTGTCACCATTGATTTCATAGCATTCTGTCAGGGCAGCCGCCTGTGATAAAAGGTTGCAATAGCGCACGCAATCAAGCCAGCTAACGGATTCTACGGGCAGGCCCGCGCCAGTGGCGGTGGAGGGAAACTTACCGGTGAGCGCCCCATATTGAGCTTGCGTAACAGGATATTTTGCAAGTTGAAATTCGGCCACAGTGGCTGACCAGCGCCGGTCAATACGATCATCCCGCATGTGCAGCAGGCCGGCGGGGATAGAGACCAGTTGTTCACGTGTTTGGGTGACGGTTTGAATAAGGTCCGGCAAATCAGCCTCCGCGTTTTATCATTTTCCTGATTTTCACAGCTTTTTCAAAATGATCCAGCTGATGGGTTTTGATCCACCACTCTGCTGTGTCAAATAGCAGAGCGGGGGTGTCGTTTTTGTTTTTGAAAAACGCATAGAATGACAGGCCGACCTGATCGCCTTTTTTGGCGATTTTTTCATCACAAACCGCTGTGATGGCCCGCCTGTGTTCCGGCGTCATGGGCTAGCGTCTCAAGACTGATCGGCCAGCATAAATACCTGTCTCGGCCAGTTCTTCCTCAATCCGGATAAGCTGGTTATATTTGGCCA
>CAZSSS010000514.1:0-1677 GCA_964609255.1 uncultured Rhodobacterales bacterium | reverse complement strand
GGATCCCAGAACCACCAGCCGCCCCAACCCAATTCATAATAGGCCCACCAAGACCCCAGCCCGATGCCAAGCGTTAAAAACATCCATGCCGCCAAGGTCCATGGCCGCACCCAACGCGCCCAAGCGGCGTCAACGCGCCCCTCGATTAATGCCGCAATCGCAAAGCTGAACGCCATGCTAAGCCCCACATAACCCAGATAAAGAAACGGCGGATGAAAGGCCAAACCGGGGTCTTGGAGCATCGGATTAAGGCCATTGCCGTTAAAGGGCGGGTTTGGCAGGCGGATAAACGGGTTGGATGTGAACAGCATAAACGACAAAAAAGCCACGCCGATCATCGCTTGCACTGATAGAACCCGCGCCTTTAATGCGGGCGGCAGATTGCCGCCAAAAACCGCGACCATCGCACCAAACAGCACCAAAATCAGGTTCCACAGCAGCAATGACCCTTCATGATTGCCCCAAACACCCGAAATTTTATACAGCATTGGTTTATCGGTATGGGAATTCGCCGCGACAAGTTTCACCGAAAAATCTGACGTCACAAAAGCATAGGTCAGCGCGGCAAAAGCAACGGCAACCAGCACCAATTGAATTTGGGCGCTAGGCACCGCCACCCGCATCCAGTCAGACCAGCCTTTTTGCGCGCCAATCATCGGCACAACAGCCTGAATGACGGCAAAAAATAGCGCCAGAATAAGGGCAAAATGGCCGAGTTCCGCGATCATGGTCGAATCCTTTGCATGTTGCGCTGATCATAGCGCGCCTTGCCAAAGGTTCAAATTGCATTTCTGTGATCAGCCAATTGGCCGCGGCTAACGCTGCGCTTCTTGCCAGTCGGCCAAGGCGGGGTTGCTGCCCGATTCTGGTGGTTTGCGTGGGGGGGCAGGCAATGCCCGTGGGATTGTGGGCTGATAGCCTCGAAAATAATGCAGCTCTCGTGCGCCAAAATAAAACGAAACCACAGCCCCCAGCAACCACCACAAAGGGTCAGGAACATAGGCAAGCCCTTGCATTCGCTCAGAAAATCCTACGGGGTCTTTCATCGCATAGGCAAATAACGCAATCGTGGACAAAGCCAGAAATGGTCGCGGCAACCGGTTTAACCCATCGATAAACCGATCAAACCAGCCTTTTCGCTCCAACCTGAATTCTGCGCCCGATTGCGCAACCACCGAGGAAAACCGCTGTTGGGCCATTTGTTCGGCTTTGGTGGCGTTAATCGTAAAAACCTCAGCGACAGTGGCAACCGCGCCGCCAACCTGTTGTGCCGTGCGGCCAAAATTGAAAATACCCATTACCAGCCCCTTACGCGGTTATCATGCTGTGCGCGGGTCAAATGATACCGCGCGTCGATGAATTCTTCGGCGCGCTTTATCCAGCCGCCTTTGCCGCCATCGCGCCGACGTGCATATTTGCGCAGGCTTGGCTGTTGCTCTGCCAGATCATAATAATAATTACGCCGCGCAATCCCGTATGCGTTGGCCAAATGCCCCGGAGCGGCCTCATATGCGGCCTTTGCTGCTGCCGCTGTATTTGGCCCAATCGCGCCGTCAACGCTGGTTGGATAGCCAAATTCGCGCAGCAAGCGTTGCAATATTTTTACAGCATTAGCACCCGCATTGACATTCATGTCAAAAACCGATGCTTGCAAAACCTCGGGCAATTGCCCGATCT
>CAZSSS010000513.1:0-1681 GCA_964609255.1 uncultured Rhodobacterales bacterium | reverse complement strand
TCCGCCTGACCGCGCATAGCCAATGTTTCCGCTCTGAGGCCGGCTCGGCGGGCCGTGACACCGCCGGCATGCTGCGCCAACACCAATTCGAAAAGGTCGAGATGGTGGCGTTTACAAAACCCGAGGATAGCACAGCCGAGCTGGAACGCATGACCAAATGCGCTGAGGGCATTCTGGACGCGCTCGAAATCCCCTATCGCACCGTTATCCTTTGCACGGGTGATGTTGGTTTTGGCATGCGCAAAACCTATGACATAGAGGCATGGCTGCCCGGCCAAAACACTTATCGTGAGATCTCCAGCTGCTCCTGCGCGGATGATTTTCAGGCGCGGCGCATGAACACCCGGTTTCGGCGTGACGGCGGCAAACCCGAATTTGTCCACACCCTTAATGGCTCCGGCCTTGCGGTAGGCCGCGCCATGATCGCGGTGCTGGAAAACCACCAGCAACAAGACGGCTCGATCAACATTCCGACCGTTCTGCGGCCTTATATGGCTGGCAAAACCACAATAACACCCGAGGGCACCTTGGCCTAATGCGCCCCGCCGCGGATATTTCGCAAGATGCCCGGTCGCTCTATTCAATGTGGGCATCAGGGCATCTGGGCGGTCAAAAAATGCCCGAAGATGTGCACCCGGATTTACGAGCGAACGCCGCTGAACTTGTGCATTATCTAACGCTTGGCATGTGCTTGAATTATCAGCGAAATTCCTATGTGCTTTGGGAAAGCTGCACCGCAACATATGCAGACCCGGAAACCCGCTGGGTGTTCGACCCGGCAATCGTAATGCAGCGCGACCAGCACGTGTTGCAACGGGCATTACTGAGATACAAAACCGCTTTGCAACCCAATAAACACCCCGAAAATTGGCGGCGCGTTTGTGCGGGCATTGTCAAATTTGGCAACGGCGACATGCGCAATATTCTCACCCAAAACAACTATGATATCTCGGAAATCCGGCACTTTATTCAAACCAACAAAACGTCATTCCCCTATCTGGCTGGCCCTAAAATCTGTAATTACTGGTTGTTTGTTTTGCTGCAATACACAGCATTGCCGCTCAAAAACCGGCAAAGCCTGACCATCGCGCCCGACAGGCATATCTTGAAAGCTTCGCAAAAACTCGGGCTGCTGACCCATGACAATGCCAACAGCCAGACTGATTGCAGCACTGCGTGGCAACGGGTTCTGACGGGTTCCGAATTGCTGCCAATAGACATGCACACCCCGCTGTGGCTGTGGTCGCGCAGCGGATTTCCAGACATAAAATCGCCCGACGGTGCGTGATCGCCCACGCACCGTTTGCGCAAGAAACGGGTCGAAATGCCGCCCATCGTCCCTATTCTAAGGCTTCATATCACAGGAGCATATCATGCAATTTCACCCCATCCCCACATCCCACGCGCGCCATTTGCAAAATGGCGGCACAGACGCCAACAACCAGCCCCCCGAGATCGCCATTTCAGACGGCCAAGGCAATCCTTGTCGTCATTGTCTGGAATTCATTCCCGAGAATGCAAAAATGCTGATCTGCGCCTATCGCCCGTTCCCGTCAGCGCAGCCTTATGCGGAAACAGGTCCGATATTCCTTTGCGCCAAAGAATGCACCAGCCATGATGGCCAAACCACACCAGATGTCTTGCAAACAAGCGCGTCTTATCTGGTCAGGGGCTATGGCGC
>CAZSSS010000512.1:0-1694 GCA_964609255.1 uncultured Rhodobacterales bacterium | reverse complement strand
GTAGGTGGCACACAAAATGGTGCGCCCGGATTATACCTTCAATATCATGCAGATTATTATGCGGCCTATTTGCTTGACCCTGACGGATATAATATTGAGGCGGTTTATCATAATGGGTGATTTTCTTGCCGGTTGAAACAAAACCCGCTTTGTGTCATTTGAGCGCCATGATTGTTTTGTGATTATTGTTGATTGAAAAATCAACCTTGTGGAGCGTGTTTCTTGTCTCGTATCGTGATGAAATTTGGCGGCACGTCAGTTGCCGATATGGAGCGGATGCGCCATGCAGCCCGACATATCAAGCGTGAGGTTGATGCGGGCCATCAGGTGGCGGTCGTTGTATCGGCTATGGCGGGCACCACCAACCAGCTTATTGAATGGTGTAATGAAGCATCCTCTTTGCATGATGCGCGTGAATATGATGCAATTGTTTCAACCGGTGAACAGGTAAGCGCCGGGCTGTTGGCAATTATATTGCAGGATAAAGGAATTTCAGCGCGTTCATTTTCGGGCTGGCAGGTGCCGATAAAAACCAGCGATATGCATAGTGCGGCGCGCATTCTTGATATAGATGGTTGTGTTATTGATGAGCGCCTGAATGATAATCAGGTTTGTGTGGTTACCGGTTTTCAGGGAATTTCGTCCATGGGACGGGTGACAACCCTTGGGCGGGGTGGTTCAGATACATCGGCCGTTGCGTTGGCGGCGGCAATAAAAGCTGACCGATGTGATATCTATACTGATGTGGACGGGGTTTATACAACTGATCCCCGGATTGCGCCCAAGGCGCAAAGGCTGGCCAGAATCAGTTTTGAAGAAATGCTGGAAATGGCCTCGCTGGGGGCAAAGGTTTTACAAACCCGCTCTGTGGAACTGGCTATGGCCAAGGGGGTTCGGCTGGTGGTTCGTTCCAGCTTTGATGACCCCGATGCGGCCCAGATTGCCAGTGATGGTTCGGATTTTGGGGTGCCGGGCACTCTGGTATGTGATGAGGATGAAATTATGGAAAAGCAGATTGTTTCAGGGGTAACGCTGGCCAAGGCCGAGGCCAAAATTACTATTCGCAGTGTTAAGGACAGGCCAGGGGTGGCGGCAGCTGTTTTTGGTGCTTTGGCGGATCAACAAATTGTTGTCGATATGATTGTGCAGAATATTTCTGATGATGGGCGGCAGACCGATATTACCTTTACGGTGCCGGATGTGGAATATGATAAAGCTATGGCTGCAATTACTGAAGACAAGGACCGGTTTGAGTATGATCGCATTACCGGGGCCAAGGGCAGTGCAAAAATTTCTGTGATCGGGGTTGGCATGCGCTCTCATGCGGGGGTTGCGGCCTCCATGTTCAAGGCGCTTAGTGCCAAGGGGATTAATATCCAGTTGATTACGACCTCGGAAATCAAGACCTCGGTTTTGATTGATGAGGAATATGGCGAACTTGCCGTGCGTGCCCTGCATACTTATTACGGGCTTGATAAAGAGGACGCCTGAGACAAAAGGCCAATAAAAGGGGCGTTTATCGGGAAACGCCATAATCAGCATGACCATGAATATTGCTGGTCCACGTGTCTTGCTGGCTCAATTACGCCAGACAATGGCCGAGGCTCTTGAGCCTCAGGACCGATTGGATAAAATTGTTGATCTGATTGCACATAATATGCGGGCTGAAGTGTGCTCGTTTTATGTGCTGCGCG
>CAZSSS010000511.1:0-1696 GCA_964609255.1 uncultured Rhodobacterales bacterium | reverse complement strand
GCAAAGGCAGTGACATCGAAAAATCCTGCGTCATACGCACCAAGGCGTCATAAATAGAGGCGTCGCCATGCGGGTGGTATTTACCCATCGTGTCCGCAACGGGGCGCGCGGATTTGCGGTAAGATTTGTCAAAAGTGTTTCCGGCCTCGTTCATGGCATAAAGAATGCGGCGGTGAACGGGTTTCAAACCATCACGCAAATCGGGGATGGCGCGCGATACAATCACGCTCATCGCGTAATCAAGATAGGAGGTTTTCATCTCCTCCTCAATCGCGATTTGCGGTCCGCCATAGACGTATTTATCTTCGTCTTTTTCCGGGGTGTTTTTATTGTCTTTGTTGTTTTCGTCGCTCACGGTTCAGATATCCCAAAAATCCACAATATGTTGTAGGATACTCTAGGTTATCTTGCCGAAAGACGCAATCTATGGATTTGCTTTTTGCGCACGCAATAACATGCCAAACAGGTCGCGGGGCGTGTCGGGGTCGGCCAGCATATCAAGGTTTTCAAAGTGGCCCAATTCTTTGATTTTGTCATTGACGTAACGCAGAGCCGAGAAATCCTCGGTCGCAAAACCAACGCTGTCAAACAGGGTGATCTGTTTGCTGTCGGTGCGGCCCGTGGCTTGGCCGGTAATGACCTGCCAGATATCGGTGACTTTGTGGTCTTTTGGCAATTGTTGAATTTCGCCCTCAATGCGGGTTTGCGGTGGGTATTCCACAAAAATATCGGAGCGCAGCAGGATGTCGCGGTGCAATTCGGTTTTGCCCGGGCAATCGCCGCCAATGGCATTAATATGGACACCCGCGCCGACCATATTGTCGGTCAAAATGGTGGCATATTGTTTGTCAGCCGTCACCGTGGTGATGATATCCGCACCCTCAACCGCCTGTTGCGCGGTTGTGCAGGCGGTGATTTCAAGGTCAAAGCCGCGCAGGTTTGCCATGCATTTCTGCGTGGCTACTGGGTCAATATCAAACAGCCGCAGCTTTTTAATGCCGGTGATGGCCATAAAGGCAAGTGCCTGAAATTCGGATTGCGCGCCATTGCCGATCATCGCCATTGTGGTGCTGCCTTTGGGGGCCAAATGTTTGGCCACCATCGCAGAGGTCGCGGCGGTGCGCAGCGCAGTCAGGATGGTCATTTCTGACAACAACGCCGGATAACCCGTTGCTACATCAGACAAAACCCCGAACGCGGTGACGGTTTGCAGGCCTGCATGAGTGTTGCTCGGGTGGCCGTTAACATATTTAAACGCATAGGTTTCACCATCGGATGTCGGCATTAATTCAATAACACCTGTATCAGAATGTGATGCCACGCGCGGGGTTTTGTCAAATAATTCCCAGCGTTTGAAATCGTCTTCAACATATCCGGCCAGCTCCACCAGAAATCGTTCTATGCCGATTTCCAGCACCAGTTTCATCATGTTATCAACAGATACAAACGGCACAAGGTTCAGGTTTTTCATAAATAAGCCCCTCAAAAGCTAACTGTCGGGCGGTCAAGCACGGTGCGGCCCATCAGGGATGCGCAAAGATCAACCATCAGGCGCGCGGTGCGGCCCCGGTCATCAAGAAACGGGTTCAGTTCCACAAGATCAAGCGAGGTGACAAGATTGCTGTCATGCAGCAGCTCCATCACCAGATGGGCCTCGCGGAAGGTTACGCCGCCGGGCACCGTGGTGCCAACGGCC
>CAZSSS010000510.1:0-1701 GCA_964609255.1 uncultured Rhodobacterales bacterium | reverse complement strand
ACGGGCCAGAAGGCCGGTGATAAACCCCGCCAAAACATCGCCCGACCCGGCGGTGGCCAGCCAAGGCGCGGAACGCTCATAATGCGCTGAATTTATCGCCGCCCTGCCCTGCGGATCAGCGATTACGGTGTCAGCACCTTTATAAAGAACCACACAGCTCGCACGCGCGGCGGCGGCGCGCGTGGCGTCAACCTTGGAATACGCGGGGCCGGTGGTGGCCGGTTTCGCAAGCTTGGCGGCAATATCAGGAAAAAGCCGTTTGAATTCGCCAGCGTGCGGCGTAAGAACGCATTCATCATGCAACGCCGCAAACAGCTCCGGCTCCTGCGACAGAATGGTGATTGCATCCGCGTCCAAAACAACGCCGTAGGGTGCGTGGTCCCCACGCACCGCCACATCAACCAAGCCCTTCGCCCGCTCATCCAGCCCCAACCCCGGCCCAAGGCACAGCGCGTTGATACGTGTATCTTGCAGCTTTTCGCTGAGGTCTGCGGCATCCGACACCGCAGCCAGCATAATCGATGTCAACTGCGCTGCATGTTCTGGCAAAGCAGCAGCTTCCGCCCCAACAGTCACCAACCCTGCCCCGATACGCAGCGCTCCACGCGCGGCAAGGCGGGATGCGCCGGTGAAATGCGCGGGGCCGGAAAGGATAAGGGCGTGGCCGTGAAAAAATTTATGACCACCCGCATATTTCGTAAGATCGCTTTTGTAAAATGGTACGGGTTTTCCAAAAAGCAATTGCTCACACAGCGAAACGCGTCTGTCATCATCGGGTTCGTTATATAGGCCACGCTCAAAGAATTGTTCACGCCGCAATCCGAGCGGCTTACATACGATTCTCCTAGCAAATGATGGTCCGTCATTTAGATGATGCCCAACTTTCTTCATTACAAAAGTCACTGTCAGATTTGGAATTAACCATGAACCTGTTTCTCGGTGAAGCAAATTTCCGCTATCTGCACAAAGACCAGATGGCAAGTCGACAGCAATCGCATATCTGAATCTTCGTACATAGGGCCTTCTCAACTGACCAGATACAAACTTAAAAAATTCGACAATTTCAGTTGGCAAATTCCGTGATAATCCAATGCCAAACAGGGCATCTATCAATACTTTTGGGCGTGGAAGTTGATCGTAAATCTCGATAGAGAAAGGCAAAACCTCCCCCATCTCCAACCACCTTTCCGCATTCACCTTCGCATCAACCGGCAGCTTTCCCAGCTCTCCATACAAAAAAACCTCAACCTCCCAGCCGCGTTGTTTTAACAGCCTTGCCACCACAAATCCGTCGCCGCCATTGTTGCCGGGGCCGCACAGCACCACGGCTTTCTGCGAGGTTTGGGCCATGTCAGGCCATTCCTCCAAAATTGCCTCAACCACGCCGCGCCCGGCGCGTTCCATCAGCTCCAACCCTGTGACCACGCCGCTATCAATCGCGGCTTGTTCGATGGCGCGCATTTGCGCGGCGGTCAGCAGTTCGGTCATTGAATTCTCACTCTGATTAAACTTTCATCACGCTGCCTATAATTTAGGCAAAGGCGGCACAAACCCGCCCCGCGCGTCTCCTCAAAAACCATAACGAATTGCACCCTGTTCCAACAAGTGTTTTGTGTGCTCCATAAGGAGGCTGTCATGAAAAAAATCGAAGCCATTATCAAACCTTTCAAGCTCGACGAGGTCAAAGAGGCCCTTCAGGAT
>CAZSSS010000509.1:0-1703 GCA_964609255.1 uncultured Rhodobacterales bacterium | reverse complement strand
TCGAACCTGCAACCTGCCCCTTAGGAGGGGGCTGCTCTATCCAGTTGAGCCACGGAGCCATGATTTGGTTTAATCTGATGTTTTGGGGGAATGCAATTGCGTTATCGGCCGGGGGGGCGGTTTTTGCAGGTGATAAATTGTATAATCTTCCCGCAGAATAAAGGTTTTAACGGGTTAATGCTGATTGCAGCAGGGATTTTGTATAGGGGTTTTGGGGGCGCATGAAAATATCGTCTACATCGCCAGATTCAACAATATCGCCGTCTTTCATCACTAAAATCTTATGACTTAGGGCTTTGATAACCCTAAGATCGTGGCTGATGAATAAAAATGCCATTTGATATTTTTTCTGTAAAACACGAAGTAAATCAACGATTTGGACCTGAACTGTCATATCCAGCGCAGAGGTCGGTTCATCCAGAATCAACAATTTTGGCTTTAGGATAATTGCCCGCGCGATGGCAATTCTTTGCCGTTGTCCGCCGGAAAATTCATGGGGATAGCGGTTGGCGAATTCAGGGTCCAGCCCGACCTCAATCAGTGCATTTTTGACGGTGTGCGCAACATCGTCAAGCTGGCCATGAACGGCCAGCCCCTCAGAGATAATTTGCTCAACCGTCATGCGCGGCGAAAGCGAACCAAACGGGTCTTGAAACACCACTTGTAAATCTTTGCGAAGCGGGCGCATTTGCTGATTGCGCAGCGATTGAATATCGCGCCCATCAAATTTTATGCTGCCCGTTGAACGCAAAAGCCGTAAAATAGCCATGGCAATAGTGGTTTTGCCAGAGCCGCTTTCGCCAACGATCCCAATGGTCTCGCCCGCGCGAATACGCAGGTTTGCCCCGTTCACGGCTTTTACATGGCCAACCGTGCGTTTCAATAGCCCGCGTTGTATCGGAAACCAGACCTTCAGGGCATTTGTTTCCAGAACGACCTTGGCGTCAAGATTAACCGGCGCTGGCCGGCCAGAGGGCGCAGCATTGATCAGCATTTTGGTATAACCGTTGGTTGGCGTGTTGAATATCTGGTCAGTTGGACCGGATTCAACCATTTTTCCGTCCTGCATCACATAAACCCGTTTTGCAATATGGCGTACAATGCCAAGATCATGCGTGATAAACAAAATGGCCAATCCGTCTTCGCGCTGTAACTTTGCCAATAGTTCAAGTATCTGGGCCTGAATGGTCACATCAAGCGCGGTTGTGGGTTCATCAGCAATCAGCAGTTTAGGGCGGTTGGCCAGTGCCATGGCGATCATCACCCGCTGCCTTTGCCCGCCTGATAATTGATGCGGATAGGCTGACAGGCGGCTTTGCGCGTCCTCAATGCCGACCTTGGCCAGCAATTCAAGCACGCGGTCCCGGGCTTGGGGGCCGCGCATGTTTTGGTGCAATGACAGGCTCTCGGATACTTGTTTTTCAACGGTATGGAGCGGATTGAGCGATGTCATTGGCTCCTGAAAAATAAAGCTGATTTCATTGCCGCGCAGCCTGCGCAGCGTTGGTTGGTCGGAATTCAGCAATTCCTGACCTTCAAATTTTATGGAACCGGAAAGTTTGGCGCTTTCGGGCAGCAATGACAGTGTTGACAGTGCGGTAACCGATTTGCCAGAGCCGCTTTCACCGACGATGGCAACGGTTTCCCCGGCGTGAATTTCCAGCGAGACATCACGCACCACAGCGGCGTTATCGCCAAATTTA
>CAZSSS010000508.1:0-1705 GCA_964609255.1 uncultured Rhodobacterales bacterium | reverse complement strand
GTTCTGCGGTGCCGAAACGCTCATGCAGATCAATGCGGGTGTATTTTTGGGCCTCCGCATTGGCCCAGCTTTCAAGGCTTGGTGTGGCCGAGGCCAGCACAACGCTGGCACCGCCAATAGACGCACGCAGCACCGCCATATCACGGGCATGGTAATGCACCCCCTCGGATTGCTTATACGATCCGTCATGTTCTTCATCGACCACGATCAGGCCCAGATCTCGAAAGGGTAAAAACAGCGCAGAGCGCGCGCCGACCACCAATTGCGCCGCGCCGGTTGCAACAGCTTTCCAGCAGCGGCGACGCTCGGTTTGGCTGGCACCGGAATGCCATTCAGCGGGGCGCTGGCCAAAACGTGCCTCCAGCCGGTCAAGAAAATCAACGGTCAGGGCGATTTCGGGCAACAGCACCAGCCCTTGGCGGCCCTGCGCCAGAACTTCGGCCACCGCCTCAAGGTATACTTCGGTTTTTCCTGATCCGGTCACGCCTTTTAGCAAACAGGTGGAATAGGCTTTGGTTTGGACCGCTTGGCGTAATTGCAGCGCCGCTGCCATTTGCGTTTTTGATAGTTCTTTGCCGGGATGCGCCGGGTCAAGCCTTGGATAGGGTTGGTCCCGGGGGGCATCGCTGCGCAGCAATACCCCTTGTTTTTCAAGGCCGTTAACCACGCTGACCGTCACGCTGGAAAACCGCGCCAATTCATGTGGGCCAAAGCGCATACCGCCATTTTCTTGCAAAAAGCTGATCACTTTTTGGCGGGCTTCGGTCAGGCGCTCGGGCTGAATATCGGTTAATCGCAGCACCTTGCGCGCGCTTGGCGGGTCCAGCAATCGAGGCGCGCGGGTGGCAAGGCGCAGCATCATTGACAAGGGGGTCACGGTATAATCAGCGGCGCGGGTGATGAATTCAACCATTTCATCGCGCATAGGGGGCACGTCCAGCACAGCGGTAATGCTGCGCATTTTGCTCGGGTCAAAGCCGCCCTGCCCTTGGCCCCAAACAACCGCCAACACTTGCCGAGGCCCCAGCGGAACCTTGACAAATGCGCCCAGCGCAACCCCGGCCTCGGGCGCACGGTAATCCAATAACCGACCCATAGGTTCGGTGGTCAGGACAGCAACGGCGGTGCCTTGCGAAAAGAAGCTGTTAACGCTCAACTTGGTATTCCCTCTTAGTTTTGTATGCGATAACATGGCCGCGCCCAGCAAGGGTAAATTTTGAAAAACGGGACGCCTGATGAAATTTTTTGTTGATACCGCTGATGTGGATGCCATTGCCGAGCTGAACGAAACCGGAATGGTGGACGGGGTCACAACAAACCCGTCGCTCATTCTGAAATCGGGCCGTGATATTCTGGAAGTCACCCGCGAAATTTGCGCGCTGGTTGATGGCCCTGTCAGCGCCGAAGTGGTGGCGACTGAGGCCGATGAAATGATTGCCGAGGGCCGCAAGCTGGCGGAAATTGCCGCGAATATCGCTGTCAAAGTGCCGCTGACATGGGCTGGTTTGAAAACCTGCAAAACCCTGACAGACGAGGGCAAAATGGTGAATGTCACGCTGTGTTTCTCAGCCAACCAAGCATTGCTGGCGGCCAAAGCCGGCGCGACGTTTATTTCGCCATTTGTCGGGCGGCTGGATGATATCAGCATCGATGGCATGGATTTGATCGGTGAAATCCGGACAATTTATGACAATTACAATTTTCA
>CAZSSS010000507.1:0-1715 GCA_964609255.1 uncultured Rhodobacterales bacterium | reverse complement strand
TCCGTGCTGGCAGCCCGATCAAGTCTGGTAAATGCCGAACAAACAGTAATGATGGACGCCGCCACCGCATATTTGAATGTGCGCCGTGATTTGCAATTTGTTGCCCTGTCGCGCAATAATATTGGCGTTTTGAAACAACAGCTTCAGGCTGCTGAGGACCGCTTTGCGGTTGGTGCAGCAACGCGGATCAATGTGGCGCAGACCCAGGCCCGCCTTGCCGCCGCACAAAGCAGCCTTGCCGCCAGTCGGGGGGCGTTGGCCATAAGTTCGGAAATTTATCGCGCCACGGTTGGTGTGGCCCCGCAAAACCTGTCCGCACCGCCAGCTTTGCCGCGCCTGCCCGGCAGCCTTGCCGCCGCAGAAGAAATCGCGCTGCGCACCCACCCCTTGATGGAGGCCGCGCATCACGCCGAAAAAGCCGCCGCGCTTGATATGCGCCGCGCGCGCAATGCGCGATTGCCAAACCTTTCGGCCAGCGCGTCGATTGGCGGCCGTTATGCAAACAACTTTTTTGATGTCAAGGAATGGAATGATACCGCCAGTATTGGCCTGTCTGCATCCGTGCCGATTTATAGCGGCGGGGCGTTATCCTCTGCCATCCGGCAGGCGGGAACCATTGTTGAACGCCGCATGGCGGAAACCCAGAATACCCGCGTGGTAGTGCGCCAAAACACGGCCGCTTCATGGTATGAACTGCAAATCGCCCATGCGTCTATTGCTGCTAGCCGGTTACAGATCGAGGCCTCACAATACGCTTATGACAGCATAAGACAGGAGGCCGATCTGGGTGCGCGCACCATTCTGGATATCCTGAACGCGGAACAGGATTTGCTGAACGCTCGCACCAATCTGATTTCGGCACTGCACAAAAAAGATGTGGCCGCATACCGGCTGTTGGCTGCAATGGGATTGCTGACGCCGGAAAATCTTGAACTGGGCATAGAGCTTTATGATCCGGCAGAAAACTTTGACCGAATCCGCAACGCGCCGATCAGCACTTTTGGGGCGGCTGCGGTGTTGGATGGCATTGCAGATCGCTGGGAATAGCCCCACAAAACCACCACTGGCGGCTGTTTTTCAATGCAATTCAGGCACAAGCGGCTGCCTGCGTCAGAATCTCGCGGATTGTGCGGGAATCACGTTGATATATTATTAATAACATGCAAGCCTCCGGCATCGATTTCGGGTGTATCGATTTAACTCGATACAATTACCCGAAGAAGGCGGGGGCTAAGACCCCTGTGCTAACAACAGGAGTAATGAAATGACAACATTCACAAAAACCCTAACGGCAAGCCTTGCTGGCGGCGACTTTTTTGTCGACCCCGCTTTTGGCCGCAAGCCACATGAAAAACGGCGAGCTGCTTGCCGATGACCAAACTTTTACCTATCAGGTTCTGGACGAGCATAGCTCGGTCGATCCACAGATCGTTGAAGATGTATCCGGCGCTGACATGGTGCGTGACCTTTTTGAAGGCCTGATGAACCAAGACGCGGACGGCAATCTTATCCCGGGTGTTGCAACCGGTTACACCACCAATGACGAAAAAAATGTTTATACATTTACCCTGCGCGACAACGCAAAATGGTCTGACGGCACACCGGTAACCGCTGGTGATTTTGTATATTCTTGGCGCCGCTTGGTTGATCCTGCAACCGCTTCCCCATATGCATGGTTTGGTGATCTGATGTCGATTGAAGCCGTTGGCGATGTA
>CAZSSS010000506.1:0-1722 GCA_964609255.1 uncultured Rhodobacterales bacterium | reverse complement strand
AAATGCAAATTGCCAAAGCCGCCATTGCCGCCTTGCGCCAGCATAACCCGTTGGCCCTCAACCGTTAGGTCGGCCAGCACCGTTTCCTCATCTTCATCCAGAATTTCAGTGCCCACCGGCACCCGCAACACGATATCATCGCCGTTAGCACCCGACATTTGCCGCCCCATGCCGGCCTGCCCGTTATTGGCAAAGAAATGCTGCTGATAACGAAAATCGATCAGCGTATTCAGGCCGGTTACCGCCTCAACCCAAACGAACCCGCCATTGCCGCCGTCGCCGCCATCCGGCCCGCCAAATTCGACGTAAGCCTCGCGTCGAAAACTGGTGCAGCCTTTGCCGCCCGAACCGGAACGGATGTAAACTTTGGTCAGGTCGAGAAATTTCATGGTTTTTCCTAATGTCTGCGGGTGCAGCGATACAGCAACTAGCCCCGCGCCTCAAGCCAATCAGCGCGGTTAAGTTCAAAGGAATAGCTTTGGCAGATTTCACCGCGCGGCTTGCAAAAATCCATCGCCTCGCCGGTTTTAACAAAACCGTTCTTGGCCAGAATTGCCTCAGAGGCCGGGTTACCAGCCCACACGCACGCGCTGATTTTGCTGACATCTTGAGTGGTGAATGCGCGGTGCAACTGTTGGGCCACAGCCCAACTGGCCGCGCCCTTGCCCCAATGTGGCTTGGCAATCATATAGCCAAGCACCCCGTTGACCACCGCAACCTGCCCGATATATTCGCCATTCAAATCAACGACCTGCACCAACCCGGCCCTGGCCTCGGGGGTATTCATGCGTCTACGCGTATATGCCGGATCAGCGGGCCACGGCCAGCCGCTGGTCATTTTGACCACGTCATATTCGCAGACCAACGCGTGGAATGCGGCAAAATCATCGTTGCGAAAATCGCGTAGCAAAAACTCAGTCATCGGTTAAATCCAATTCATAACACCAAGACGCAACCGTTGCGCCGCGCGAAACCGAGGTGCATTCCCCGTCACCAACATAGTCAAACCCGCATTTCAGCAGCACCTTTACCGAACCATCATTGCCCTGATGCACCGAGGCATCGAGTTTTAAAAAGCCGTTTTCCTTTGCGAACTCAATCACGGCCTCAAGCGCCTCGGGCATAAACCCGCCGCCCCATAATTGCGGCGCCAACCAATAGCCGACATTGCCAAGACCATCTTCACCGCGTCCAATCGCGATCACGCCAATCAACTGGTTATCTTTGGCAACGGCCCAGACGTGATCCTCAAAATCTGGGTGGCGTGTCGCAGCGATAAACGCATCCGCCGCCCCATCGGGATACGGATAAGGCGCGCGGTCCAGATATTTCGAAACCCGCCAATCGCCGATATAAAGCGAAATCATGGGCGCGTCAGCATCCGCCAGCGGGCGCAAGGTCAGGCGTTTGGTTTTGATAACACTATCGCTGGTCATTTTACTCTCCAAAGAAAAAGGGCCCGGTGTTTCCACCGAGCCCCATAAAATTGATTGCAGGTTTCGGTTATTCAGCGGCCTCCGCCACTGGCAGAACCGAAATAAATGTGCGGCCCTTAAGACCCTTGTGGAATTTCACATTGCCCTCAGCGGTTGCAAAAATCGTGTGGTCTTTGCCCATGCCAACATTGTTGCCGGGGTAAAATTTGGTGCCGCGCTGACGCACAATAATGTTGCCACCAATAACCAATTCGCCACCATATTTTTTAACGCCTAAACGACGACC
>CAZSSS010000505.1:0-1723 GCA_964609255.1 uncultured Rhodobacterales bacterium | reverse complement strand
GCCGCTCATCCCATTTGGGATGGGAAATACCAATGGCGGCGGCCTCGGCGACCTGCGGGTGGCCCACCGCGCAGTTTTCCAGATCAATTGAGGAAATCCACTCACCGCCCGATTTTATCACGTCCTTGGAGCGGTCAGTAATGCGCACATAACCATGCGCATTGATGGTGGCCACATCGCCGGTGTCAAACCAGCCTTTCGCGTCGATTGCATCGGTTTCATGTTTTAAATACCGCCTGACCACAGCCGCGCCTTTGGTCAAAAGCCGTCCCTGGGTTGCGCCGTCCCATGGCAGTTCCTTGCCCGCGTCATCAACGATTTTCAGGCTAATGGAAAAGGGCGCGTGGCCAACGGTTTCCTGAATATCCAGCCGCTGTGCCGGGTCCATTTCCATGACCTCGGGCTTAAAGGAACAGATAGTGCCAAGCGGAGACATTTCTGTCATGCCCCACGCATGCAGCACCTGCACACCGTATTTATTCTGAAAGGTTTCAATAACCGAACGCGGACAGGATGAACCGCCAATGATGACCTTTTCAAGATCCGGTAATTGCAGGTTATTCGCATCCAGATGTTGCAAAAGCTGCAACCAGATGGTCGGCACCGCAGCGGTGAATGTCACGCCCAGTTCCAGCATTTCAAACAGCCCCGCCGCTGACATATCACGCCCGGGCAACACCAGCGAGGCACCAACCATCGGCGCAGAATAAGCAATAGACCAGCCATTGGCATGAAAAAGCGGCACTACCGGCATGATACGATCATTAGAGGACGCCCCCATCATGTCAGCCGCGCAATTGGTCAAGGCATGCAAAACATTTGCCCTGTGGGTATAAACCACGCCTTTCGGGTTTCCGGTGGTGCCCGATGTGTAACAAATACCGCAAGGGTCGTTTTCGCCCCCCAAAACCCAGTCAAAATCATCTGACTGCGCGGCGATCATTTCCTCATAACACAAAAGATCGGGGATTATGCTGTCGGGCATATGTTTTCTGTCAGTCATAACAATGACTTTTTCAACTGTGGTCAGTTGGTCAAAAATGTTTTCAATAACCGGCAACAGGTCAAAATCGACCATCAGAATCCGGTCTTCGGCGTGGTTGATGATATAAACCAGTTGGTCCGCAAAAAGCCGAGGGTTCAGTGTGTGGTTAACGCCACCCGCACCCGGAATACCATACCAGACAGCCATGTGGCGCGGCGTATTCCACGCCATAACCCCGATAACATCCCCCGGTTTGATGCCAATATTAACCAGCGCCGCCGCGAATTTCTTGGCGTCAGCCTTAATGTTAAACCAGTTGGTTTCAATAATAGGGCCTTCAATACTGCGGCCGATGATGGGTCGGTTGGCGTGCAGCAACGCCGCGTGGTCAATAATTTCGCTGACGCGCAGCGGAAAATCCTGCATCATGTTTTGCATATTTATGCCCCCTTTTATCGATTGTATCAATGTTAGGGGAGACGAAAAGCAGAATCCAATTTAATTTTGCTTTTCCCGCCTCAGCGGCGGGAAAAGGGTGTTATGCGGCGCTTGATATGGCCGCGTTTTCGTAAAACCCACGCGTTGTGGATGCCAGTTCACGCAACATATCCGGTGCTGTAAATCGTGCGCCGTAACGTGCTGTCAGGCTGTCGCAAATCTCAACCGCTTTGTCTGCGCCCAAAATATCCAGCCAGCTAAACGGCCCGCCGGACCATGGCATAAAGCCCCAGCCAAGGA
>CAZSSS010000504.1:0-1728 GCA_964609255.1 uncultured Rhodobacterales bacterium | reverse complement strand
AGCTTGGAAGGCTGAGGTCTTACCATTACACAACGCCCGCTCAGGGCTTGTTCAGCTTTGCTGATACATATTTCAGCGCAGGTTGATGGTCAAGCATTGATGCGGAACATTTGCGCCTATGTGCCGAATATCCGGCCTTATTCACATGAGTGATTTCAAAACCGTCGCCATGCGTTTGACCCCAGCGCGGGAATTTTGCTCTCAGGCACACCAGAGAACCCCAAAACAATTGCCTGACTGCCAAGCCGCGCGATGTAATAAACTGACAAAAGCGGAGATTCGATACCTATAGTTTAGCGGCTGATATTTATGGGCAAGAGCAGCTTTTGGCGGATCTCATCCATGACCCAGACACCGTAAATTCATTGCTTGATCACCTTGTCTATACGGTGCTTTGGCCATGGATGGACCACCATTTTCACTGGGCCGGACAATCGTAAAAACATGCCCTATGCATCAAAGTTTTGACAATAACTATCGCCGTGATTTCGTTTCTGAAATCATGAAAAGCCCGCAGATCGTCACAGCCGCGCAACCCATGCCACCGTCATCATGGATGTTTGTGAGACAATTGATCAGCCATAAGATAATTTTGTCGGTGAACCTTGGCCAAGCCATATCAACTTGAGTACATAAACGGGCAAACACAGTTTGAGTTAATTGAGATTATTTTAAAAGGAGTCAAAGAGATAGGTAAATTTCTTAAACTAACACCTAGCTAATATTGGGTCTCGTTGGGAATAAGGCACGGCTCGTTTTTAACTGTAAAGGCCACCGGTTTTGGTTGACAAGAACGCGTTAAGGCTAACGTCTTCTTGCTTTAGAAACCCGATATTTGGCAGGGTTCCGGACCGCACCATTTCGATGATTGCAACAACCGAACCGGCGGTTGTCCAGGCGATGGCGGTTTGTTTTCCACCCGCAACAGTGATCGGGCGATAACCGCGAACGAACTCTTTACGCTGCAAACGCCCCTCGATAATCCCCTCGGATGCGACGTGGATATAGACCACGTCATCCTCAACCGGAGGTTTGGCATTGACCAGAATTCTGCCCGCTTCCTCGCGGTTTTCGCGCATCAGCAATTCATGAAAAAAGAAATTCATCAGCTTGGCGTGACCCGGGTAACGCATTGTTTTATAATCAATATTCGCGACTTTGCCGTGATATGTCTCGCACATTGTGCCCAAGCCGCCCGAGGTGGTGAAGGCCTCCAACTTCATGCCATCAATGTAAATATCCTCCAGCCATTCCATCGAGGAAAGCCATTTGCGCTCCCCCTCCTCAATCACTTCGCAGTCATTCAGATATTCGTTCACAACACCGGCGGGCGACCAGTTAAACGCATAGCCCATCATCCCCGTTGGATGCTGCGGCAACGCGCCAACCCGCATGCGAACCGAACGGCAGGTATCAAATTTGTTGATATGATCAGCGCCAACAATGCCAATAAACCCGGGCGCTAAACCGCATTGCGGGGCCATTAAGCCCTTGGAAGTTTTGGATAATTTTATAATCGCATCGGTTGTCGGCACATCTTCTGTGAGGTCAAAATAATGAATGCCCGCCGCATGGGCTGCGGTGGCCACATCGACATTCAGATTAAATGGCAGGCAGGATAAAACTGCGTCAACCTTTGAAAACTCTGCGTCCAATTCCGCGCGCGCTGTTACATTTGTGTTCCGGACCGGAAATGGCAGCGTTTCGCGGGGTTGATGAAGGTCATGG
>CAZSSS010000503.1:0-1729 GCA_964609255.1 uncultured Rhodobacterales bacterium | reverse complement strand
CTGATGTGTTTAATCACAACCTTGAGACCGTGCCGGGCCTGTATCCAACCGTGCGCCCCGGTGCGCGCTATTTTCATAGCCTGCGGGTTTTACAACGCATTAAGGAACTTGACCCAAGCATGTTCACCAAGTCGGGGATCATGGTTGGTTTGGGTGAGGATAAACAAGCGGTGCATCAGGTAATGGACGACATGCGGGCCGCTGATGTGGATTTTTTGACCATTGGTCAATATTTACAACCAACCCCAAAACACCATGTTGTTGATCGTTTCGTAAGGCCCGAGGAATTCAAATCGTATGAATCTGCCGCCTATGGCAAAGGGTTTTTGATGGTGTCGGCAACGCCACTGACACGCTCAAGCTATCATGCGGGGGATGATTTCACCCAGCTCCGCGCCGCACGTAACGCCAAATTCACTGTCTGAGGGAAAACCCGCGTCGCCCGACGCCCTTATCAACCGTTAGCCAGTCGGGCCAGCCGAATGTCCGCTCAAGAACAACAAGCACAACACAAAACGCCAGAATACCCAGCACCAGAATAATGCGTTGTTTACTGGGCGGATGTTGCGCCAGCCTTTTCATTTTCAAAAGCCAAAAGATATTCATTTGGTAAACCTGACCGTGCCGATATAAGGAAGGTTGCGATTTCTTTGGGCATAATCAATGCCATAGCCAACAACAAATTCGTCAGGAATTTCAAAACCCGTCCAGTCAGCGGTAATGTCTGCTTCGCGGCGCGATGGTTTATCAAGCAGCGCGCAAACCTTTAGTCGCGCGGGGTTCCGCGACTTTAGCAGGTGCAGCACATGGGTCATCGTGTGGCCGGTATCAATAATATCTTCGACCACTAGAATATCGCGATTCTCGATCTCGCCGCGCAGATCTTTTAAAATGCGGACCTCGCGTGAGGATTCAGTGGCATTTCCATAAGATGATGCCTCCAGAAAATCGACCTCAACCGGCAGGTCAAGTTCACGCACCAGATCAGCGATAAAAACAAACGATCCCCGCAGCAATCCAACCACAACCAGTTTATCGGTATCTTTAAAAAATTCCGATATTTCGGTGGCCAGCGATTCGACCCTTGCTGCAATAGTTTTTGCGGAAATCATTTCGTCAATAACGTAGTTGGAATGGTCCATGCACTTGCCCTTGTGATTCTTCATTAGTTTATGCCAAACCGATGCCAGACAACAAAGAGTTTATACAATGCCAACCCATACCGAAACCCGCGTCATGCCCCATAGCCCTGAGCAAATGTTTGACCTGATCGCCGATATTGGCAAATATCCGGAATTTCTGCCCTGGACAGCCGGGGCGCGCATTCGCAAAACCACTGAAACCGCTGACGGGCAAATTGTTGAGGCTGACCTTATTATCTCGTTCAAAGTATTTCGGGAGCGGTTCACCAGCCGGGTAACCCTGCGCCCCGACGCGCGCAGCATCGATGTTGAATATCTGGATGGACCGTTTAAATATCTTATAAATAATTGGCGATTCACCCCGCATCCCGATGGTTGCGAGGTTAGTTTTCATGTGGATTTTGAATTTAAATCCAAGGTGTTACAAGCATTGATCGGCGTGGTTTTTAATGAGGCCATGCGTAAAATTGTGCGGGCTTTTGCAACGCGCGCAAAAATTCTTTATGGCTAGGATGTGTGATCATAGGCGCGCTCACCATGGGCGGTAATATCAAGGCCGTTAAATTCGCATTCTTGCGAAACACGGA
>CAZSSS010000502.1:0-1742 GCA_964609255.1 uncultured Rhodobacterales bacterium | reverse complement strand
CTCCCGCAGTCCGGCGCCGGAATTGCTTTCAGCAATTCGACCCCTCCCTTTGGGCCGGGCCCTCGTGCTGCGCACATCGGGCGCCTTCGGCGGGAATATTATTGCGCCGCAAAAAGGGAATTAACGCGGGATTGGGGGCAAGACAAACCGATCAAAGAATACTTCTTTCAAATTTGGCCCCTCACCCGCGCGATCCACCACAAGAAAATCCTGCGCGGCGCCAAGCACAAGCAACGGGTGGTGCCACACCCCTGCTGCATATTGCAGCCCTTGATCACCACGGCACCGAAACAAACGCAGGTTTTCCGCATCCGGTGTTTCCGAAACCACCGCCAGCCAGCTTTGGCCACCAAGTGGCACAAACGCCTGAGAGCCACGCGGGTGGCATTCCAGCATCGCAATTTCCAGCGGACGCGGGCGGCCGCGAAATATTGAAATGATAACATCGTGATCAGTCTGCGCCGTGGCCAGAGCATGAAATCGGGTTGTGAACCCGTCATTGATCTCCATTGCGGCGTCAGGGTCCGTTTCAATCACCGCGCCAAAAGGCGCAAATGCTGCGGCGTTCAGTGGCTCAATAATCATAATTTCAGCTTTGGATGCCGGTTCACATCCTTATACAACAAATACCGAAAAGGCGCATCACTGGTGGCTATGCAGGCTTGCGGGCAAAACGCGCGCAGCCACATAAAATCACCGGGCACAACATGCACCCAATCTTCATTCAGCTTATAGTCCGCCTCACCTTGCAACACATAAAGCCCGTGTTCCATCACATGGGTTTCCAAAAACGGGATCAACCCGCCCTTTTGAAAGGTCACGATATTCACATGCATATCGTGGCGCATATCGGCAGGGTCAACAAAGCGTGTTGTCATCCAAACACCGTTGCAATCCGGCATTTCGGTTGGCGCGTTTTTTTGATCACTGGTCACAAAGGCGTCCGGTGGGTTGATGCCCTCAACCGCCTGATATTGCTTTCGAATCCAGTGAAATGTCGCGGCTGTGTCAGCAGTATTGCCAATCTGCCATTTCGCGCCTGCGGGAATATAGGCATAGCCCCCTGCATCCAGCACATGATCAGCGCCGTTAATTTGCAGCTCCAGCTGCCCCTCAACCACAAACAAAACCGCTTGTGCCTGTGGGTCTGGTTCGGGCGCGGTGCTGCCGCCCCCGGGCGAGATTTCAACAATATATTGCGCGAATGTCTCAGCAAATCCGGTCATTGGCCGTGCAATAATCCATGCGCGGGTTTTATCCCAAAACGGCAGGTTACTGGCAACAATATCGGTCATCACCGAGCGCGGGATGACCGCATAGGCATCCGTAAAAATCTCGGTGCTTTCCATTTTTGCGTTTTGCGCAGGCAGGCCGCGCGCTGGCGTTGCATAGCTCATTCGTTGGTCTCAGCCCAAATCGCAAATTCATTGCCACCGGGTTCGGTGAAATGAAACCGCCAGCCGCCCGGAAATTCGAATACTTCCTGTGTGATAACACCGCCCGCATCTTTGACAGTTTGCAGCGATTGCGCCAGTTTTTCGGAATAGAATATCACAACCGGATGGCCTTTTATGTTGTCAGGGCGCGCATCGGATTTAAAAAATCCACCGTCCAGTCCCTCGTTAGAAAAAGCGGTATATTCCGGCCCGTAATCAGTAAAGTCCCAGCCAAAGACTGTGCTGAAAAATGCTTTTGTCGCGGGTAAATCGCGGCTGTGGAATTCTACGTAGTTTAATTTGTGA
>CAZSSS010000501.1:0-1745 GCA_964609255.1 uncultured Rhodobacterales bacterium | reverse complement strand
AGAACAGGCGTTGATCCATGATCTGGCTGTCTTTGATCCGGTCAAACCATGTGCCGATGGTGACCGGGTCCACCATATGGCCATAGATATCAACATAAGTCAGCACCGCGACAAACCCGATCATGCCAAGGGCGGCAAGGCGGGTGAACAGGCCGATAACCAGCAAGGCGGGCAGGATGAATTCGGCATATGTTCCTGCATAAACAATGGCTTTGTCAAATACGCTCAGCAAATCAGGATCATAGCCGAGCGCTTCGTATTTAACCGGCAAAACCTGGGAATAGGCACCAAAGCTGAGCGCAAAGATGCTGCCATCCAGTTTGATTTGGGCGGAATGCCAGAAATATTGCAACAAGGTTGCGGCAAAGGTGAACCGCATCAGGCTTGGCAATAACCATGACCCCGCCAGACCAGAGATGGTTGAAAATATTCCGTTATGTAATCCGATAAGTGCGCGCATGTTATGCCCCTTCCAGTGTTATTTTTATAAGGATTTCAGCAGTCAGCAGGCCGCTGATATTATTTGTCAGATCAAAACCATCCGATGCAGCGCCTGCATCTGCGGCCTCTGACAGGGTTTTGTTTTCGTATAAAGCACGCAAGAAATCTGCGCCGCCCGAAGGCAGGGTTTGCATTTTTAATGTGTCATGCTGGCGGCAGACCAAAACATCTTGGCCGCCATTTGGCAGGGTTTTATCCGCGCCGTTATTATTTTCCCAGATTGCCATAACCGGATATTTTGAGATCACCACGCGCATGCTTGGATGCAGGCCAAGCCGCGCGCCCGTTAACTGGTCAACCGGCGCATTCGCCAAAACCGCACCATCAACCGGCGTTGCATCAGCCGCATTATATGATTGGCGGCGTGCCCGTTCAAGGCGCGCAATATCAGGCAAATAGGGCAGGTGGCCCACAGGCGGGAATGTTTCCAGAAACACCGGAAATTCGGGGGCAAATTGAAACATTAGCGGGGTGGTTGGCGGAAATTGACGCACAAAAACATTGGCCATGGCTTTGAAAAAATCCTCACCAACCAGTTTTTGCACCACGGGATAGGCGCTTGCCAACGCTTCGGACAAGGAATGCACGACGTTATTGCGGTAAACATCAAAACGTCGACCGGCGGGTCGGCCTTTTGGGTCTATTAGGTCGTCGGGCACCGGGTTTTTGATATTTAGCAATGCGGGCGCGAAATCAGACAGGCTCATGCGAGGCGCTCCAATGCGGCGGTGGCGCGGCGGGCTTCTGCCTCTAATATTGGCCAATCGGGGATATCATTATCCCATTCTACAAGCGTTGGCTGCGGGCCAGCGCGGGCCAAAAGCCGGTCGTATAATTTCCACACCGGATCAACGACGGGGTTGTCATGGCTGTCAATCAGCAATGTTGCGCCGTGATCATCAAGATCCTCGGCATGGCCGCCTAGATGCAGCTCTCCGATATGTTTTACGGGAAAACGGTCAATGTATTCCTCGGGGGAATAATCCTGATTGGTGCCCGATACAAAGACATTGTTGATATCCAAAAGCAATCCGCAGCCGGTGCGGCTGACAATTTCATTAAGGAAATCAATTTCATCCATCGTGGTTGATTTGAATGCCACATATGTTGACGGGTTTTCGAGCAGCATTTGGCGGCCCAGAAATTCTTGGACCTCGTCAATATGGTCAGCCACCCGCGCCACGCTGGCGCTATTATAAGGCAGGGGCAGCAGGTCATTCAGAAAGCCAGCTTCGTGCGTTGAC
>CAZSSS010000500.1:0-1757 GCA_964609255.1 uncultured Rhodobacterales bacterium | reverse complement strand
TACAAGTGGGACACAGGGTTAAAAATGCCAGCCGACGCGGAGCTGGGCGGATTGGATGGAGGATTCCATGGTTCGTGTCGGGTCGTTCACCCTTGCGCCTGAAAGGTTGCGCATCAAATATTCGGCCCCGACAAACAAGTGATCACTCACCATGTAATCAACGCCAGCCCCGTAGGAAAAACCGCCGCTGGCATAGTCATTTGCGCCCACGTGTAAATTGGACTAGGAACCGCCGACAACCCCGTAAACCAGCACGTCGCCAAAGCTATAACCAGCCCTGCCTTTCAGGTCGAATATGGTTTCGAAATATGCTGCCGGGAATCCGCTCGCACCAAAGCCCCCTGAAGAAACCGAAAGTTCTCCGCCATAGACAAATGCCCCGTTTTGAAAGTTATAGCCTGCAAAGCCGCCAAAAGTTGTCGCGCTGTCTTCTGGAAATGCCGAACCCGGAACGCCACCGTTGAAAAAGTTGATGAATCCCGCGTCATCAAAACTAACCATCCCGCCTGCGTAAAACCCGCTCCAGTCGGTGGTGGCGGGGGGCGCGATTTGGGTTACCGGAAAAACCGGTGCTTCGGGGCTGCCTGCAAGGGCAGGGGTGTGTGCTAGAGCGGCGGCTGTCGCTGCCATAAGTGTGAGTTTTTTCATAAGAATATCCTTTGATTAAAACTTCCAGCCGACGCGGAGCTGGGCGGACTGGATGGTGGCGCTTGTTGATAGGCCGGGTGATGTCGCGGCCGCACCGGACAGGTCGCGCACCAAATATTCAACGCCAACAAACATATGCTGGTTGAACTGGTAATCGACTCCCGCCCCATAGGTAAAACCGCTGCTTGCATATTGCTCGATAACCCCTTGATCCAGATTGGAAAAAGAGCCACCAATCACCCCGTATGCCAGCACGTTGCCAAAGCTGTACCCCACGCGTGCCTTCAGATCGTATACCGCCTGATAGTGGGAATCGGGCGCGGCGGTCAGGTAAAGCCCGCCCGAAGAAATGGCCAGCTCTGCCCCGTAAACCATTGACCCGCTTTGGATATTATAACCGGCAAACCCGCCAAAGGAGGTTACGCTGGTCAAGGCGGTAATGGCCTGAGGATTGCCATCTTCGAAAAACTGAAGGCGGTCAGAGCTGTCAAAGCTGACCATCCCGCCTGCATAAAACCCGCTCCAGTCGGCGGCGGCGGGGGGTGCGATTTGGGTTACCGGAAAAACCGGTGCCTCTGTGCTGCCTGCTAGGGCTGCGCCTGCGAGCAGGGATGCTGAAATGGCCAGCAGTATTGGGTGTTTCATGTTATATTCCTTTGGATCGAGTGCCGCCGTGCATGGTTAAAACTTCCAGCCCACGCGGAGCTGGGTGGACTGGATGGTGGATGAAACGGAATCCTGAACAGGAGAACCGGTTAAATCACCGTCCAATTGGCGCACCAGATATTCGACGCCGACAAAAAGGTGTTCGCCAATTTTGTAGTCGACACCGGCACCATAGGTAAAACCCGCGCCGGGATAGTGGTACTGGGTGTTGCGTTGCAGTTCGGCATAGGAGCCACCGACAACGCCGTAAGCCAGCACATCGCCAAAGCTGTATCCGGCACGCGCCTTCAGGTCATAAACTGTCTGATAGACGAACTGACTATTATCAGTTGCAGGGCCGTTGAAAGAAACTGCCAGCTCACCGCCTAAAACAAATGCGCCATACTGGAGGTTATACCCCGCAAACCCTCCAACGGTGCTGCCAGCAGCCAAATCATAGGTGA
>CAZSSS010000499.1:0-1759 GCA_964609255.1 uncultured Rhodobacterales bacterium | reverse complement strand
CGCCAGATTTGCGCAAGGAACGAATAGCTTGGTTGATTGCATGCACATCTTTGCGGCGATGGGTCAGAGCCAGCCGGGATACGCTCGAGCCATTCAACTCCATATCCACCATATAGTCCTGCGCCAGTTTGACGATGGCTTCTGGCGTATCAATGGCGGTGCTGACAAAGCCTTGTTGCCTGTAGGTTTCAATCGCATCGGCGCAACGCCCCTCAGCCAGATTACTTGAGGCTTGGCGTTGCCATTCCTGCCTTTGGCGACGAATTTCTGTAAGATGTGTAGCACCGGTTTTCTGCGCAATGTCTTTGAACGGTCTACCGGCCTGAATAGGTTGCAGTTGTTCAGGATCACCAACCAAGATCAACGTAGCACCGCTTTTCTTGGCCGCATCCACAAATCGCGCCAGTTGTTTAGTGCCAACCATCCCCGCTTCATCAATCACCAGTACCGAGTTTCGGGTCAGTAAATTATAGCCGTTCTTCCAGCCAAATTCCAAAGAGGCCAAGGTTCGGCTTTCAATGCCAGAAGCAGCTTCCAGACCATCCGCAGCCTTACCCGAAAGTGCTGCCCCGATTACATTAAACCCCTGCTTTTCCCAAGCATGACGCGCCGCAGACAGCATTGTGCTTTTACCTGCCCCCGCCAGACCAATGACGCAAGAGAGTTGCCCCGAGGTCAGAACGTGACGAATTGCGGTTTCTTGTTCGGCGCTCAGGCTTGCCCCCACCAATTTTTGCAAGGTAGCATTTTCCTTGGCGATGGCCGCGTCGATATGATTGCGTGAGACAGAAACGGCAGAGCTGGACGCCATTACGCGCGCATTCGCCGACAATGTGGCTTTGATACTCAGGAATTCTTGCGTTGAATAACGTGGTTCCGACCCCGCATTTACTTGAACAAGATCAGGCGAACGCATGGCCGCATCCGCTGCAATGCGCAGTTTTGTAGGATCAGGAACATATTGCACCAAGGCGCGCAAGATATCAGCGCGGGTGAAGGTTTCTTTTTTATCCGTGACCACTTCCAGAATATGCGTCGGATCACGTGCAACTTTTTCAGCAATGGAAAGTGTGTCTTCATCCGGCTGAATGATCAGCGGTTGCGCAGGGTCATATTCAGGGCGCAAAGGCACCGGCTCAGGGGCAAATTCCACATCCGGTAATCTTGCGCCAATATCACGTTGCGCTGACTTAACGTTCAGTTCGCGGTGGTATTCAAATTGCTCAAATTCATGTTGCAGCGCGCGCCGAACTTTTAGGTGACGTTGGATTAAGTCTTGCTGTTCGCGCCGATCACGCCGTAACGCCTCATTCATCTGGGTTTCATTCTCAGCACAGAAACGCTGATATACCCCTGTCATTTTCGCCCATGCCGCCTTCAAACCCGTTGGAAGGGTTTCTGGGCGGACAGTGGCTTCCACAACCAGCCTTGAATGTTGCATGTCGCGCAGGGTTTTACGTTCACCACGTTGTTCCGCCACCAAGGAAAGGCGGTTTTGTTCCAGTAATTCCTTGCGGCGTTCAGCTTGTGCGGCAGCTCGTTGCTGAACCTCAAAATTCTCAACATCAAAACTACGAGACAGAATGGCAATGGCGTCTTCGACAGCGGGCAGGCCTTCCAGATCACCCAATCGCGCCCGCACCTCTTTGGTTTTAACACCGACCCAACGTGCGATGGCATAAACCTCACCTGTCGCGTCCACCGCAACAAAGCCACGCCGATCCCCTCGCGCCAAAACAAATCCCTGTTCTTTCAGAGC
>CAZSSS010000498.1:0-1770 GCA_964609255.1 uncultured Rhodobacterales bacterium | reverse complement strand
TGATCCAGAGCTTTGATTTTGAAATCCGGGTCAGCACCCAAATCTTCGAAAAGATACCAAAACAGCGTTGTTGCCCAATCTTGCATGGTTTGTGCATCCGGCCCGCCGGTGCCAAAATACCGATGCGTCATATCCCATGGAATATGGCGCGCCAAATCCACGGGTAAATCAATTTTCCCATCGCTGTTCTGAACAATTTCTTCGGCAAGTTTACGTGCCCGTGGCTGAATAAATTCAGCTACATCGCTGTGTCGCATGGCAAGATGCATGGCAGAGGTATCACGGGTGTAATCCCAGCCGGGTTGCATCCCCAAAAAGAAATTATCGCCCCCCGTCAATTCGCGCATCCTTGAACCGTAAACGACCTCAAAATCCGCATCCCTATTCAAAACATCCAGACAATCATTGCGCCGCGTAACCACGGTTGTTCCTGTATTTTCATAGGCTTGCACAAATTTTCGCTTAAGCGACAGGTTGGGCCAAAAGGCGCGCAACACTGATAATATTTTCCGCTGGTTAACCGTTTCAGCAAATGCCAATGCGATATTATTCCGAAACCCGCCGGCCTTAATAACCGATTTTGGCGCAAGCCACAAAAGCTGTAAAAGCCCCCGAAACCCGGCCAGCCACAATGTCAGAACTTTGGCTATTGTGGTAAATATATTGCTGATTGCAGTCATGTTTTCGGGATCTTTCGGTCAGGTCGGGTCGATGATGCCCATCGCGATCATGCGCAGCGCCGTCATTGAGGGAATAAAGAAATAATCGCCGCCCCGGCATTCCACAAATGTTTTCAGCTTGCTCATCACATATGGTGGCTTGCCTGATTTTGGGTCTGAGGGGATGGTGTGACGTTTATGATAATCATGATTTCCAAGCAACGGGCAAGTGTTGTTGCCCTGATGAAAATCCATGCCGTATTGAATCCATTGTTGCTGAACAAATTCGAATTGACGAAACAAATTGGCACCAAGCAGCATCATGGCGACGCCTTGCTCGGTTTTATCGTTCTTTTTCTCAAAATTCGCCGGCCCATAAGGCAAACCACGGCGCAACACCCGCCGACGGCGATTTAAATTGCTGTTTGCTTTTACGTTTTCTTGCGGCAACCCGGTTTTTGGATCAGCCCCGGCTTTGTTTTGCGGGTCAAGGTAATCACGCGTGTTCATCCGCCGGACATGCGCGCCAGTTGGGCATTTCAGGCCTTGCATATCATTGGCATAACGAAAATCCGATGCCTCGGGGGAGCGGATATAGGCCAATTGTTTGGCCAGTGCGGCAAACGGGTTTTTATCGTCAAATCCTTTTTTGGCGCGAAACTTAACCCATTCCGCATGGGTTGGAACCACGGCCAAGGGCACCCCGTCGGACCAGCGGCCACACATTTTGGCGCGCAGGGTTTCGTTGGCCTCGTCAAGGGAGACATCCATTTGGGCCGCATATGTTTTGGCTTCGGCTTTTAAAACCTGCGCGAAACTGCCGACGTTTTCATGCAGTTTGCGATAAGCCATATAGGTGCCGTTATGCATGAATTCCGGCGGGCGCGCTGTTGGTGGCAATTCCTGACTCTCGTCGGAATGGCCCAATAGAAACTCCCCCGTTGCAAGGGGTTCCCATGTTCCGTTCTCTCGCTTACCACGCCCGATAACTGCTGTTTTGCTTATTTCATCGGGGTATTGCCCCTCAAAAACCGGGTCACTGATGCCATCGGTAAATCCGAAATGCTCTTTTGTGGTGGGGAAAATTACATCACCGACTTTGTCCAAAACA
>CAZSSS010000497.1:0-1771 GCA_964609255.1 uncultured Rhodobacterales bacterium | reverse complement strand
CTTTTTTGCGCCAAAGTGATTCGCAGAAGGCAGATTTTGCCGTTTTGCTGGGGTAAATTCGGAATACATTGGTATGCAAAACCACCTTGATCTGATAATTCACGTAAATCATATGTAAAATGATCGCTATGGGGCTATTTCACATGAAATATCTGTAGTAACGGTAAAAACCTATGTTACATTTACAAAATGAAACATTTGCATGTATTAAAAGCCGCCGTTGTTTTGGCCCTCGCTTTATTTGCTTCAGCGCCGGTAAATGCTGACGGCCACGCAGATGAGGGCGCGCAGGTATTCCACCGTTGCCAAGGGTGCCATGAAATTGGCCCCGATGCCAAACGCAAGGTCGGCCCGCATTTGAATGAAATTTTTGGCCGCCAAGCCGGATCCATTGAGGGTTTCCGGTATTCTCGCGCCATGGCTGCCGCTGGCGATAATGGTTTGATCTGGACGGATGACAGGCTCGATGCATTTTTAACGCGTCCGCGCGACATAGTCCCCGGAACAAGGATGAGCTTTAACGGTATTCGCAGCGCTGAGGACCGTGCAGCGCTGATCATCTTTTTGCATACACTAACGCCCGCAACCGGCATGGGAACCGCACATCTGGAGCCATCAGACCCGGAATTACCCCCACAAATTACGGGGATTGTTGGCGATGTTGCTTATGGCCAGTATTTATCATCTGGCTGCGTAACCTGCCATCAACTTGATGGCGCGGATTCCGGAATTCCAAGCATCATTGGCTGGCCAGCGCCAGCAATGGTGACAGTTTTACATGCATATAGAAACAAAAACCGGGGAAATGCCGTTATGCAACAGCAAACGGCACCTTTGGGGAATGAAGAAATCGCGGCATTGGCCGCGTTTTTCGAAACACTGGAATGATCACTGAAACCAACAAAAACAGAAAGGGAAGTAACATGAAACTAGATAGACGTGGATTTCTGGGCGCAGGGGTGGCAGCAGCCGCAACCGCAAGCGCACCGATGGTTATGGGTGCAGCCCATGGCAAACCAAAAGTAGTAATTGTTGGCGGGGGCGCGGGTGGTGCCACGGCCGCGCGATATATCGCCAAAGATAGCCAAGGCGCGGTTGAGGTAACCTTGATCGAGCCAACGCGCACCTATTATACATGTTTCTTTTCAAACCTGTATCTGGGCGGTTATCGCGATATGGCCTCGCTTGGCCATTCTTATGGCGCATTGGCGACCATCGGCATTAACGTGGTTCATGACTGGGCAATTGGCGTTGATCGTGATGCAAAAACCGTAATGCTTGCGGGTGGCGGCTCCGATCCTTATGACCGTTTGATCCTGTCCCCCGGCATTGATTTTCGTGACGGCGCGGTTGAGGGCTGGGATATTTCAGCGCAAAACGCGATGCCACATGCTTATAAGGCTGGGTCGCAAACCGAATTGCTGAAAGCCCAGATTGACGCAATGCCCCAAGGCGGCACCTATGCAATGATTGCACCGCCCAATCCTTTCCGCTGCCCTCCCGGACCCTATGAGCGGGTCTCGATGGTGGCGCATCATTTCAAAAACAACAACCCAACCGCAAAAATCCTGATCGTGGATCCAAAAGCCAAGTTTTCCAAACAAGGGTTGTTCCAAGATGGCTGGGCGCGCCATTACGGCAATATGATCGAATGGATTGGCCCGGATTTTGGCGGCGACAATGTGTCGGTTGATCCCGGCGCAATGGAGGTCAATATCGACGGCGAAGTGACCAAGGTTGATGTGTGTAACGTGATCCCGGCCATGAAAGC
>CAZSSS010000496.1:0-1773 GCA_964609255.1 uncultured Rhodobacterales bacterium | reverse complement strand
AAACAACACATCTATATTCGGTTCGGAAAATGGCAGGAAATTATTGATCAGGAATTACCGACCGATCGAGACCTGTTTGCCATGACCACCGCGATGATGCTCTATGCCAAGGCCGTTGCCCATGCCGCCAGCGGCGATGCCGCGCGCGGGGCCATTCAGGCGGAACTATTTGAAAAAGCTGTGCAAAATGTTCCGGACAGCCGGTCAATATTCAATAATTCCTGCACGGATATTCTGGCGGTAGCGCGCGAAATGATGCTGGGCGAAATCGAATATCGCCGTGAAAATTATGATGCCGCCTTTGCCCATTTGCGTAAATCCGTAACACTGGATGACGCCCTGCCCTATGACGAGCCATGGGGTTGGATGCAGCCCACCCGCCACGCATTGGGGGCGCTGCTGCTGGAGCAAGGCCATATCGAGGAAAGCGCCAGCGTTTATCGCGCTGATCTGGGGCTGGATAATACCCTAAGCCGCGCCTGCCAACACCCCGATAACGTGTGGTCGTTAATGGGCTATCATGATTGCCTGAAAAAGCTTGGAAAATCCGAGGAAGCCCATATGATCAATCAACGGCTGGCATTAGCCAAAGCCCGCACAGATATTGCGGTGAAATCATCGTGTTTTTGCAAAATGGGAAGTTTCTGATGGACGAAAAATGGTATCAAATTATCGGGCTTGTCGGGTTTATCCTTGCGGGTTTTGTCTTCATTGCCGTTGGCATTAAATACGGCGATAGCCTGACAATAATCGGTAGCATCATCTGGACCATCTCCTGCATGATCTGGATGGTCCCCCTGATCCGACGTCAAAAATGACCCCCACACACTGCCTGTTGCAATTGGCAGGCTTGGACCACAGCCAAAGCGCCCGTGTATTTGCATACGCAAAATAACGGGCCGCGCGGCAGCCATGGCCTCGCTTCGCTCGGCTTTCCCACCGCGCGCAGCTATCGGGTGGCATTAACGCCTGCGCTTGCCTGATAAATCCGGAAACACCGCATTTACTTAAAATATGGCGCTTCCCCCTGCCTATTTTCTTTGTTTCAAAATACTCGCAGGGTGAATTTGGCCAAGGGCCAAAGAGGGGCGGCAGCCCCCAAACCCACTGGATCAGCGAAAGTCGGTTACCAAATGGATCCTGAACAAACAGTCGCTCAGCACTGGACTACTGCGGCGGCTTCGCTCCCGATTGGCGCGGCAAGTTGCACATGATCAATTCCAAGAAAACTTATCATAATCACAGCCTCTCCAAATCACCAATTTCACGTTTTGCATGGAATTCCATAACAAAACCGTCCAGACCACCAACAGAAATCGCCCCGCGTAATCCTGCCATAAGCTCCTGATAATAATGCAAATTATGCCATGTCATCAGCATTGAGGAAATAATCTCATTGGCCTTGAACACATGGTGCAAATAGGCCCGTGAATAATTGGAACATGCCGGACAAGTGCATTCGGGGTCCAGCGGCCTTGGGTCATCGCGATGCCGCGCGTTCTTGATGTTCACCGCGCCAAACCGCGTCAGCGCCTGCCCGTTTCGCCCCGAACGGCTGGGTAAAACGCAGTCAAACATATCCACGCCGCGCTGCACCGCGCCGACAATATCATCGGGTTTTCCAACCCCCATCAGGTATCGCGGTTTATCTTCGGGCAATTGCCCCGGCGCATAATCCAGCACGTCAAACATGGCCTTTTGGCCCTCACCAACAGCCAGCCCGCCAATGGCGTAACCGTCAAAATCTATGTCGCGCAACAGCTTTGCGCTTTC
>CAZSSS010000495.1:0-1781 GCA_964609255.1 uncultured Rhodobacterales bacterium | reverse complement strand
TGGCTGGTCAGCTTGGCAATCATCGGGTCATAATAGGGTGAGATCTCGTCACCGGCACGCACGCCGCTATCCACGCGAACCCCGTCAGGAAACCGCAGCCGCGCCAATTTTCCGATGCTTGGCAAAAACCCGGCGGGCACATCTTCGGCATAAATGCGTGCTTCAAAGGCATGGCCGGAAATCGCGATATCCTCTTGCGCCAGCGGCAGCGTCTCGCCGCTTGCCACCCGCAACTGCCATTCCACCAGATCAAGCCCGGTGATGGCTTCGGTCACCGGATGTTCCACTTGCAACCGCGTGTTCATTTCCATGAACCAAAACCCATCCGTGCGCAGCCCCGTCGCGCCATCCACAATAAATTCAACAGTCCCCGCGCCGCTATACCCCACCGCCTGCGCGGCCTTAATTGCGGCGTCCGTCATTGCGGCGCGCATTTCATCCGTCATGCCCGGTGCTGGCGCTTCCTCGATCACCTTTTGATGGCGGCGTTGCAGCGAGCAATCCCTCTCAAACAGATGCACAACATTGCCGTGATTATCGCCAAATACCTGCACTTCGATATGACGTGGAGAGGTCACATATTTTTCCACCAACACATCAGAATTTCCGAAACTAGCCCTGCCCTCTCGGCGCGCCGCGCTCAAAGCATCAGCAAAATCAGTGCCACATTCAACGCGGCGCATTCCCTTGCCACCGCCGCCTGCAACGGCTTTGATCAGCACCGGATAGCCGATTTCCTCGGCCCGTGCCGCCAAAAACTCCGCGTCCTGATTATCCCCATGATACCCCGGCACCACCGGAACCCCCGCCGTTTCCATCAAAACCTTGGCCGCATCTTTCAGCCCCATCGCCCGAATAGCGCTGGCTGAAGGTCCAATAAAAACTAGCCCCGCCGCCTCTACAGCCTCCACAAATTCAGGGTTTTCCGATAAAAACCCGTATCCCGGATGAATGGCCTCCGCCCCCGTGGTCACCGCCGCCTCAATAATCCGTGCGCCCAGCAAATAACTCTCGCCCACCGGGGCCGCCCCAATCCGCACCGCCTCAACCGCCAGCATCACATGCCGCGCCGAGGCATCAGCATCAGAATAAACCGCCACCGTCCCTACGCCCATCTTCTGGGCCGTTTCAATAATCCGACAAGCAATTTCGCCTCGGTTCGCGATCAGAATTTTAGTAAACATTTTTGCCCGATCTAATTCGCCTGCAATTACCGTTCCGTACATCCCAAGCACTCCTTCCAACCGCCGAAAACGCTGGTCTCAAGAGGGATAAGGCCCCGCTCAACCCCGTTACCCCAATGAATTCCCCTGCAATCAACGCTTAACCCGCTAAAATCTGTTTGAATGCAAAATTCCAACTCAAAAGCCGTCGCTTCCAATCGCATATTCCCCAAGCAGCCAGAATGAACCTTCGCAACAAGAAGGTCGTCATAAAACACATCAAATGTGGCCCAATCCCCGCCGCCACAACGGCCGCTAGCGCGTGGGATATTCAAATATGTTCTTTCAACTACGATCTCTTCACCTTCATTGCCAATATTACACCGCGAGACTACTAACGGGCCTTGGTTTTCGTCCCATTCAGTCTCATTTAGGAATAATCCAGGCCCATTTTCTACTGCGCTTATTCTAGGATCATAAGCGATTGCTGAAAGTGAAAAGTATCGCACGGATTCTAAGCACGTGATCGCCAATGCGTTTTTTGAAAGAGCAAAAGCGGTTTGCGGCAATGTTATGGAAGCCAAGGCGAGAAATGCTAATAAAAGTTTCATCACTACA
>CAZSSS010000494.1:0-1783 GCA_964609255.1 uncultured Rhodobacterales bacterium | reverse complement strand
ATTTTCGCGCCGCAAGCGCAGAGTTAATTTCGTTTTTCAGGGCATTCAGCGCCGGGCCAGCGATTTGCTTTTCCTCGGGGGTCATTTTGCCAAGGCCGCGCATCATCAGGCTGACCTCACCCTTTTTGCCCACCGCCGCCACGCGCAGGCTTTCCAGTGCGTTTTCGTCGGTTGCATCCGCAACCTGCCCCAAAATTCTGGCCTTAACGCCTGCTATATCGTCCATCTGTCGCCCCTGCGTGAATTCATGGCTGACGTATCATAAGGGGGCAAAATTGCAAGGGTTTGCCCGTGGTGAACGGATTTTCCAAAAGAAACCCGTTGCGGAATTACAAATATTTATGGTCGCCGCTAGCAGCCGCTTTGGCCAAAACCCAACGGGTAAACGAGATGCCCACCGTTAAATCTTTTTTAACCTTATCTTCGCTATGATACCCCTCAAATTTGAAGGATATTTGTAATGATTATTAATGGCACCAGCGGTGATGACATAATCGCAGATTCTGATCGTCGTGACCGGCTGACTGGCGGCGATGGGGAGGATGTTTTTGTGCTGGGGCGCGACGGCAAAACCGACTTTGTTCTGGATTTTGACGACAATGTCGACATGATTGATCTGGTGGAATTCAATGTCACATTTCAGGAAATATCGATTTATAAGATCGACACCTATACTTATGTTGTCCAAATTAGAGGTGAAAAATCCAAAATAACCTTCCAGCCCCCCGAACTCGGTGATCCGGAAATTATGCTGACTGCGGATGACTTTTTGTTTGATCCCGGCGCAGCCCCCCCGGGGGTTAATCTGGTTACCGACACATTTGGCAATGATAAATTATTCGGCACAGGGCGCCCCGATGTGTTCCTGTTTAACCCCGATGGTATGCGCGATGGCATTCGCAAATTTGAGCTTGGCAAAGATCTGATCGATATCACAACCTATGACACAACTTTTGCGGATCTGACGATTACCACCATTCGCGATGGCCGCGTAAAGATTGATTTTGGCAGTGAAATACTGGTGGTAAATGATTCCTCCAAAGAGTTCACCGCAGCGGATTTCTCTGCTGATGACTTTATCTTTGCCTGAACCCCGGTGCCCGGGCGCGGTTCCCTTGGGTGCTTGAGCATAGCGAGGCCACCGCCATCCGGCAGGTCTAGATCAAGAATGGAAAGCCATTCTCATGTTTTAACAATGCAATTTTACCTTCAACACCCCTCCACCCCGAAAACCCGCCAATACTGTTTTTGGCAAGAACCCGGTGGCACGGGATAATAATCGGAATCGGATTGGCCCCGCAAGCCTGCCCCACCGGCTGCGCTGGCATGTTCAGGGATTTGGCAATTTCGCCATAGGTCAGCGTTTCACCATAAGAAATTGCGCGCATGGCGCAATAAACCGATTGCTGAAATTCTGAGCCTTTTGCCTTAAGAGGCAAATCAAACACCCGCAAATTTCCACTGACATAAGCGGAAAGC
Organism: uncultured Rhodobacterales bacterium; assembly: GCA_964609255.1. Lineage (GTDB taxonomy): Bacteria > Pseudomonadota > Alphaproteobacteria > Rhodobacterales > Rhodobacteraceae > UBA3077. Next base: position 304 of record CAZSSS010000494.1, on the reverse strand, counting down.
TGGGCAATTGTTTCTGTCAAAAGTCTGGTTTTAATACCGCTGGTTTTTGCGTTCCATATCAGCCGCGTAATATGGCCGTTTTCGTCCTCGACCCCCCAGCGTCCAAAAACTGTATCAATGCAGGCAATATTTTTCACCGGCCCTCAATCCGCCAAGCCATCAGGCTGAACAAGCCGGCCAGCAAAAGATACATCCAGCCCTTTGCAATTTGGTTCAGCCGAATGTCGTTAACCTGATAGGCATCGCGGCGCACCAGCCCTGCCCAGTTGCGCCCAAATGAGGTGCGCCCCGCAGACACCTGACG
>CAZSSS010000493.1:0-1788 GCA_964609255.1 uncultured Rhodobacterales bacterium | reverse complement strand
GTCGGGGCGATGGATATTTCTGCGCAAGATCATATGCTTATGCAGGCGGCGATCCAGCCGTATATTTGTGCGGCGATTTCAAAAACCGTGAATGTGCCTGCGGATTATGCATTTGAAGCCTTTGAGGATTTGTATTTGGCCGCGTGGAAAGCCGGTCTGAAAGGGATCACTACTTACAGACCCAATGATGTGACCGGCTCTGTTTTGTCGCTTTCGGCTGATACGGCCCCGGACATGAGCGCGCCGATGGATCGCCCGGCGCAGTTGGAGGGCAACACTTATAAAATCCGCTGGCCCGAAAGCGAACATGCGATTTATATTACCATAAATGATGTAATATCGGATGGAATGCGGCGACCATTCGAGGTGTTTATCAATTCCAAAAACATGGAACATTTTGCCTGGACGGTGGCGCTTACGCGGATGATATCGGCTGTGTTCCGGCGCGGTGGTGATGTGTCATTTGTGGTTGAGGAGCTGAAGGCGGTATTTGATCCGCGCGGCGGGGCGTGGATGGGGGGGAAGTATATTCCGTCGATTTTGGCGGCGATTGGCGGGGTGATTGAGGAGCATCTGGTGGTGATCGGGTTTATGGAAGCGGGGGCGGCGTTGAAGGTTGATCCGGAGGGGGCAGTGGCGCGGCCGCGTGGCCCGGCTTGTCCGAAATGCGGGCGATTTGCGTTGCGGATGCAAGAGGGGTGTATGGTGTGTGAGGAATGTGGGCATTCTAAATGTGGATAGGGGCTGCCGCCCCTCTTTGGCTATTGGCCAAATTCACCCTGCGAGTATTTTGAAACAAAGAAAACCGACAGCGGGGGAAGCGCCGCATTTTATTCAAATGCGGTTTAAATTGTTGGCTTCTGGTCAAGCGCTGGGGATGTTGCGATCTGCATGGCCCGACGCAAGGTCTCCGAATTTATCAGGCAAGCGCTGGCGTTAATGCCACCCGATAGCTGCGCGCGGTGGGAAAGCCGAGCGAAGCGAGGCCATGGCCGCCGCGCGGTCCGGCTATTTGCGTATGCAAATATGCCGGCCCCTTTGGCAGGTGCAGTTTTTCAAGAGGGGAGGCGCATATGTCGGGCGCGTGCGCCGCGCTCAATCGCGGCACCATGTAGGCGGTCTATGTTTAGTTCATATCGAATTTCGGCCATGAATTCCAATTCGCCCTGGTGCAATCGCCCATCAGCGGCCGCAACATCACAGGCCATCGCATACGCGGTTTCATATAAAAGTTCTGGCAATGAATTGCGCACGATTCCAAAAAGCGCGTCCAAGCCCTCTTCCTCAGCGAACAGGTCAAAAACCACTTGGCTGACAGTTTTCAGCCGATCTGCATCATAGCCGGAAAATATCGGCATATGATTAACGATGCGGGTTATCGACAGCAATTCAGAATTTGTAATGTTTTCGTCTGAGGCCGATTCTGCGACCATGACTGCAACAAGGGCATCTTGCGGGGAGAAAGAAGGGGGCGGAATGTCGGACATTTTAAAACCTATCAGTTTGAAGCTTGCGTAAGTAATATTGACGCTGACCGCGCTGCACAATAGGAAGCACATAATTATTTTAATTCGGGGTATCCCATGTCTGAACTGCGTGAGCTTGCACATTCATCCAAAGCCTGGCCTTTTGAAGAGGCGCGTAAGCTTGTAAAACGGTTTGAGAAAAGCCCGCCAGCCAAGGGTTATGTGCTGTTTGAAACGGGTTATGGCCCGTCAGGCTTGCCTCATATTGGCACGTTTGGTGAGGTGGCGCGCACAACAATGGTGCGGCGCGCCTTTGAAGCAA
>CAZSSS010000492.1:0-1791 GCA_964609255.1 uncultured Rhodobacterales bacterium | reverse complement strand
CATCGGGTGATTGGCGCCTAATTTCAGCGAAGTATCAATGCTTTGCACAGTTCCGACACCTTCATAAAGCGTATAAACCGCCTCATTGATCATCGGCATCAAGATGCGATTAACGATAAAAGCCGGGAAATCTTCGGCGCTGGTGGATGTCTTGCCAAGCCGCGCCACCACAGTTTCCAGCGCTGTAAATGTGGCTTTATCCGTTGCGATTCCGCGAATAAGTTCAACAAGTTGCATCACCGGAACCGGGTTCATGAAATGAAATCCCATAAACCGTTCTGGCCGGTCGGTGGCGGCCGCCAACCGTGTGATAGAGATCGACGAGGTGTTCGAGGTCAAAATCGTGTGCTCAGCCAGATGGGGCGCAAGGTCCGCGAAAATCTTTTGTTTGATGGCCTCAACCTCGGTTGCCGCCTCAATAATCAGATCCAGCCCGCCAATGGTTTCAACGCTGCTGGTCTTGGTGATCCGCGCCAAGGCCGCATTCTTGCTTGCCTCATCCATCGCGCCTTTTGCAATCTGGCGGTCCATATTTGCAGCAATCTTTTTAAGAGCGTTATCAATGGCTTCTGCGGAGATATCATATAAATACACGTCATATTCTGCCATGGCAAACACATTGGCGATGCCATTGCCCATTTGTCCGGCACCGATAATTCCTACGGTTTTGATACCCATAACGCGTTCCTTTTTGGTTTGGCGCAGGTTAAGCCCTGAGGCCCGCTGCGTGCAAGCCTATAACGCAAAAAGGCCCACCAACTGGCAGGCCCTTTCGCCAAATTTTCAGCGCGTTAGCCCAGCGCGTCGTTGAGCGCAGGAACCGCGTCAAACAGATCAGCCACCAGACCATAATCGGCCACCTGAAAGATCGGGGCTTCTTCGTCTTTGTTGATCGCAACAATAACTTTGCTGTCTTTCATGCCGGCCAAATGCTGAATGGCACCCGAGATGCCAATGGCGATATAAAGGTCCGGCGCGACAACCTTTCCGGTCTGCCCAACCTGCCAGTCATTTGGCGCATAGCCACTATCGACCGCTGCACGAGACGCGCCAACAGCCGCCCCCAATTTATCAGCCAATTGTTCGATTATTGCAAAATTCTCCTTGGATCCAACGCCTCGACCACCGGAAACGACAATTTTGGCGCTGGTTAATTCGGGCCGGTCAGAGGTCTGAACCTTGTCCTCAACCCATGTTGATAGCCCCGGATCAGCCACCGCAGCGATTTTTTCAACCAAGGCAGCCCCCCCCGCAGCAGCGGCTTCAAATCCGGTGGTCCGAATGGAAACTACCTTTTTGTTGTCGCCGGATTGCACCGTTTGGATGGCGTTGCCCGCATAAATCGGACGTTCAAATGTGTCGGCAGACACAATCGCCGTCACGTCGGAAATCACCATCATATCCAGCAAGGCCGCAACCCGTGGCAAAATGTTTTTGCCCGATGTGGTTGCGGCGGCAACGATGTGGTCATAATCACCCGCCAGCGACACGATTAAATCTGCAATTGGTTCCGCCAGCCCGTTGCCATAGGCCGCGTCATCAGCACACAGCACTTTGGCAACACCAGCGATGGTTGCCGCCGCATCCGCCGCGCCGCCACAGCCGGTTGAGGCACAAAGAACCGTAACATCCCCCAAAGCCGCCGCAGCCGTCACAGCCTTGGCCGTTTGGTCCATGGATAGTTCTGCGCCGTTCATTTCGGCCAATAATAAAACAGCCATTACAGCACCCCCGCTTCGTCTTTGAGTTTCGCAATAAGTTCGGCCACATCCGCAACAATCACCCCTGCTG
>CAZSSS010000491.1:0-1791 GCA_964609255.1 uncultured Rhodobacterales bacterium | reverse complement strand
CCATCACTTCGGCGGTGTCGATTGCCTCGACCTCAATATCCGCCACGCCGTCTTTTTGTTTCACAGTCCGAATATACTCAATTGAGAACTTAAGGACATTTTCATCGCGGATTGCATCTGTAATCACATAGCTGTGCAGCTGGTCGCCAAACAAGTCCTTGGTCGTGCGTTTCCCAAGCGCGTTTTTGGCGGCATTATCTGCAAAAATCGGTGTCCCCGTAAAGCCGAACATCTGCACGTTGTGAAAGAATTTCTTGATCCGGTTATGCGTATCCCCGAACTGGCTGCGGTGGCATTCGTCAAAAATAAACACCATGCGCTTGTCTTGCAAATCGCCCATCTGCGCCAAATGCTTGGGATTGCTAATCGCGTTATTCAGCTTTTGCAGCGTGGTCACAATTAGCTTTGTGTCACCGGCAAACTGCTTTACCAGTTGTCCTGTATTATTGGTGCCATCAACCGATCCCTTCGAAAAGCTGTTGAACTCATTGATCGTCTGATAATCCAAATCCTTGCGATCCACCACAAACACCACCTTATGCACGTTCGGAGATTGGGTCAAAATTTGCGCGGTCTTGAACGAGGTCAGCGTTTTTCCCGATCCCGTAGTGTGCCAGATATACCCGTATTTATCCGAGTTCTGCACCTGCGCCACAATCGCCTCGACCGCGTAATACTGATACGGGCGCAACGCCATCAACGTTTGCGAGCTTTCATTCAGCACCACGTATTTGGTGATCATCTTAGAAAGCTGGCATTTTTCCAAAAACACCTCGGCAAAATCACTTAACTGCGTGATCTTTTTATTATCCTTATCTGCCCAGAAAAAGGTTTGCTTGAAATCGCGCTTGCCCGACGGGACATTGGCAAAATACTTTGTGTTCACGCCATTGCTCAGCACACAAATCTGGATGAAATTAAACAGGCCATAACCCGCCCCGAACGAGTGTTTGTCATAGCGGCCAAATTGGTTGAACGCCTCTTTCATCTCCAACCCGCGCCGCTTTAGCTCTATTTGCACCAAAGGCAGGCCGTTAACCAAAATCGTCACGTCATAGCGGTTGGTGTACTTGCCGGTCATCGTTACTTGATGCGTCACCTGATACTGGTTTTTGCACCACTGGATTTGGTTGATCAGCTCAATATAGCCGGTTGTGCCATCGTCCTTTGTGAACGCAATTTTATCGCGCAGGGTTTTGGCCTTCTCAAAGATGTTACCCTTGGCCAACTTATTTAGAACCTGCTTGAATTCACCCTCCGAGAGCGCCTCCCCGTTGTGCTTTTCCAACTGCGCTTTCAGGTTCACCAAAAGCGCCGCCTCATCATCAATCCGCACCTTGTCAAACCCCAAGGTTTCGAGTTGAGCGATAAGGTTGTTTTCAAGCGTTTGTTCGGATTGTGTTGGCATAAAAATCTCTGGTTAATGGGTTATATAAACATCTGTTGCAGCAAGCCCTTTTTGAAGATCTTGGCGTGGTTAAGCTCGGTGGATACGAAGTCGATTTTCTGGTCGATGGAGGACAGGAAATCGGCAATTTTTTGTTGTTCGGAGAGTGAAGGGATTGAGAAATGAATTTTTGCAAGATCACTTGAATTGATTGCGGGGTAGCTGGTTCCCGTGCAACGCGCTAAAACCCTATTCACAAATGAAGTTGTATGAAGAATTTGATACAAAAATTCGGCTGATCCTTTTGCTCTCAATTGGGCATATCCGGTTGATGCCACATAGTCGCCAACCTGTCAATCGCAGAGTAAAAGTGTCCCAAATTGCGGCGTAAAAAGGGGCCACTG
>CAZSSS010000490.1:0-1808 GCA_964609255.1 uncultured Rhodobacterales bacterium | reverse complement strand
CGATTTGTTGAATGGTGATAAAATTTTCTGAGGCTGGGTATTGGTCGCTAAAAGCGGCAAAAACCGCAGTTAGGATTGGGCTATCATAGGGGCTAGGGCCCAATACGGGTATTCGGCTTGAAATAATCCGCGCCAGTTCCATTTCGGGCAATTCGGTTTCTTGGGTATCTACCCATGCATTGATCGCTGTGTTTTCCAGCAGCAGGATGGTTTGCACCAGCGGCGCAATCGGTTGCAGGATGTCGGTTTTTGTTCGATGGGCCAAGGCATCAGCATATTCTTCTGCCATGGCGTGCAGCAATCCAGCCGCGGCCATTTCCGCATAGGCATTTTGCAGCGCTTCTTTCAAGACAACATCATCCTGCCCAACCAGTGCTTGATCCAGTTTCTGGATTGCATTGGCGCGTTCCCAAATGCCGCCCGATGACGCGGGCCTTCCGCCTCTGTAAGCCGCAAAAAGCAATGATGACGGGATGGCAGCGGATTGCACCAAACGCTCTGCGGCCTCCATCCGGTTTCTTTGTGGGGTATTCAACCCCATATCAACATTCAAAAACAAAAGCGGCATGGATGTTGGTCTTGGCAAAGCCAAGGCTTCGCGTAATGAAAAATCAATGGCTGACAGGGGTTCGGAAATGGCGGGGTCTTGCGCACCTTCAAACAAACCGGGGTCCAGAAAGCGGATAAGCAATTCTTCGCGCGCGGGGGGCACATCGCCAATGCTTGCCGACAAAGATAACGTGATGGCAGCAGCGTTCCAGTCACCGGCGCGGGCCAAACATATCACGCGGGTTGCCACATCGTTGGACAAATCCGCAGAGTGCCGGAGCGCCATGCAAGCCGCCCGTGTGCGATTAGCCAAAAGAGCAACGTCAAACCAGTGGCGGAACAGGTCAGGCTCGTCTACTCCGGCCAACCCGATAAGGGTTTCGGCCTCATCCAGCGCGCCCATTTCCATAAGCAGGTCAATACGTGTTAACAGCGGCGACACTGTCCGTGAGGCCCCCAGCGGCGGGTCAGCCTGCGCCAACAGAATATTTCTGAACTGGTGCCGCAATTCGGGCACGCCTCGACTGCGATGTTGTTGCAACAACAAAATGACCTGCTCAGCGGTGGCGTCACCCCATAATTGGCTTGGAAGTCCGGTTATGCCGGTTGGTAACAACCCCGCCGCTTCTCGGCTGACCAGATCCAGCGAGCTGCTGACAATTGTGTTGCCAATCAAATTGCTTGGCATGCTGGGCGGGGTGATCACAAAATGTGGCGGTTGCAGCAAGCTTTCGGAAAGCCAGTCAATGGCGCTGGCGGGCGGTTCTGCGGCAGCAAAACCGGCGGTGCAAATCAGAACGGATGCAGCGGCACGCATGGGCTTAGGTTCCGTTTGGTGTGACAGGGATAATTATTTCGCGGCTTGGCGGGGGCAGATCAAAAAACAGGGCGTAACCTGCAATGCCGATTGCGCCCAGCACGCTCAACACCAACACTATTTTTATCAGTCGGACAATCATCCTGCTGCCTTTCCGCAAATCCCGATTTCGGGGTTTGCCTTGCTCTGCCACAATGCTACACCAATTATTATTTGTTGATTTTGGTGCTTACCCCCTTAATAGCGCGAAATGTGCTGGCCATCAATCACCCGTGACGGAAAGATTAAGCTATGCATCCTGATAGGCGGAATTATTCACATAAGACGCTTGTGCTTATCGGTTTGATGGGGGCGGGGAAAACAACCGTTGGACGGCGGTTGGCTGATCGTCTGGACATGCCGTTTGTTGACTCTGACGATGAAATAGCAACCGCCGCTGATA
>CAZSSS010000489.1:0-1810 GCA_964609255.1 uncultured Rhodobacterales bacterium | reverse complement strand
CAGACGATCCAGAACATCAGGGCAATAAAGCCGTAAAGTTCCCAGACAATGCCGTTCCATTCCTGATTTGCCCTGATCGAGGTTGATAAACCCAATGGGTCTAGCAAGCCGATGATCGATACAAGCGTGGTATCCTTGAACAACCCGATGAAATTGCTAACGATATTGGGGATAGATATTTTCAAGGCTTGCGGCATAATAATCAACCGCGTGGACTGCCAGTAATCCAAACCCAATGCATCAGCGGCCTCATATTGGCCTTTGGGAATAGCCGCAAGCCCACCGCGCACTACCTCGGCCATATAGGCCGACGCAAACAAGGTCACCATGATCATCACCCGCAAGATAATGTCAAAATTACTGCCCGGCGGCAGGAATATGCTTAGCAACACCGACGCTACAAACAGAAGCGTAATTAACGGCACACCGCGGATAAATTCGATAAAGCCCACGCAAATGGATTTCACAATTAACAGCGGGGATTGCCGCCCAAGCGCCAACAAAATCCCGATCGGTAATGATAGGGCAATTCCGGTAACCCCGATTGTGATCGATAGGGCAAAGCCACCCATACTGCTGCTGGCGACGCTTTTGCTTGCGATTGGCATGATGTTGTTTAAGGCATCTGTCAGTGGCCCTGCGGCCAATAGCCAATAGAGGACAGGAAGCAACATCGCCGCAATCGTCGCGCCAAGCCCACCAATCAAAGACGGCAGAAACGCCATTGCCCCATATGCAACGACAAACCCAAGCAGGGCCGATACTGGCACCCAGATTGAACCGCCCCACAACAACCAAAATCCGATGAACGGGAATAATGCTGAGAACATCAGCATTTTACGAGGCACACCGGCAAACAATACAGGCGCCACAGCAACCAGCATTAGCACAAAGGCCAGAATCGGACGCCAATACAGCTCTTTGGGATAAAATCCGAACAAAAGCTGCTGATAGCGTTCGCGGATAACGGCCCAACAGGCGCCGGTGACCCCCTCGCCGTAGGTCGCCGTAATCGCATCACGACATTGGCCAAGGGATGTTGCATTCCAACTGGATTGGAACATCCACGGCAACAGGCCGCTTAATGCCCGATAGACAAAGAACAGCGCCAGTAACGTCAGGATGGAATTGGTGATGCTGGAAAATAAATTAGCCCGCATCCATTTGATGAGCCCGGTTTCACCCGACGGTGGTTCCTGTTCGGGCAACATTTCGGTGCGGACATAGGATAAATCAGTCATTTTACCGCTCCCTCATTTTGATGGATTCATTATACCAGTTCATCACCAGCGATACCGAGATCGATATGGACAGATAGACCAGCATCAACAGCAGCAGCGTTTCTAACGCCCGCCCGGTTTGGTTGAGCGTAATGCCCGCCAAGGTGCCGGTGATGTCCATATATCCAACGGCAATCGCCAGAGACGAATTTTTGGTAAGGTTCAGATATTGCGAGATCAGCGGTGGCACGATAACACGCAACGCTTGTGGCAGGATGATCAGTTTCATGGTCCGCCCGGGGCGCAGGCCCAACGCAAACGCTGCCTCGGATTGGCCGTACGATATGGCTTGAATGCCGGCACGAACCGCCTCGGCGATAAACGCGCCTGTATAAAGCGACAGCGATAACCACAGCGCAATCAAGGAGTTACGCAGATAAAACCCGCCTTTAAAATTAAAGCCTTTAAGCTCGGGAAGTTCCAAACCGATGGGCTGGCCCATGACGTAATAAGCCGCAATTGCCGGCAGGAAAAAGATCGCCAGTTTGATCCAGCCTGACGGCAGAATATCACCTGTCGATTCTTGCTTA
>CAZSSS010000488.1:0-1810 GCA_964609255.1 uncultured Rhodobacterales bacterium | reverse complement strand
CTGCGCGAAATGCCGCCAGATCTTCCTCGGAATAGGTCACCAGCTCAATGCCCTTTTCCTCAAGCAATGGGCCCCACGCGGCCATGGTGGCGTTGTTGTAATAATCAACATAATACGCCAAGGCCTCATCAACAGCGCCAAGCAAGATGTCGCGGTTCTCGTCGCTCAGATCAGCCAACGCGTCAGAATTCACCACAACAGGGCAGTTAACTGTGCCGGGGTTCAGGTTGGTTGTCCACCAATCAGCGTTCTCAATCGTGCCGTATGACATATGCGCGTGCGGTGCAAAAGCCACTGTTTGCACAACGCCGCTATCCATGGCTTGGCGCACTTCGGTGGCCGACATTGAGGTCGGAACCGCCCCCACAGCCGCCATTGCACGGCCAACACCGCCCGTGGCGCGCACGGTTACACCGTCAAAATCCGCCAAGGTGCGCGGCGCATCACCCGCCCCGACAATGTTATATTGTGGCAAAGGTGAGGGCATCAGCAAGGTTGCATTCCAACGCGCCAAATCAGCCTGCACCGCGGGATGCGCATAAATCGCCTGTGAAACCGCAATTTCCTGCTCCAATGTTTGCACGCCCAGAAACGGCAGTTCCAGCACCGTAATCGACGGGTTTTTATCGGCGTGATAGCCCGCGCAGAATTGCGCCATTTCAAAGGCGCCAATCGAAATCCCGTCAAGGTTTTCTTTGTTCTTTGACAGCCCGCCGTAAGAAATGTTCAGGGTGAAATCCCCCCCCGAGCGTTCCTCAACCAGTTCTGCCAGACGTTCAACATGTTCAGTAAAGGCGCGGCGCTTACCCCAAACAGATACATTCCATTCCTGCGCCATGGCCTCGGTGCCAAACGCCCCGATCACGGCAATCGCGGTCGCGGTTTTAAGGATACTCAGTTTCATTATTTTTCCTCCCAGAATGCTGAAACATTTATTATTACCGAAACCTTAGCCCGAGATTTCCTGTAAAGAAACGTCCGATTAAGGTCTTCCCCAAGTTTTTTCCAAAACCCGCATCCAGTTGCCATGGCAAATCTTGGCCAGCAGCGCATCATCCAGCCCGTGGCCGCGCATGGCCGCGCGTAATGCGCCCAACCCCGCCACATCGGAAATCTGCTTAGGCATCATCGCTCCGTCAAAATCTGACCCCAGACCAACGCGGTCCTCGCCCAGATGTTCAATCAGATAATCCAAATGCCGCATCATCACGTCCAGCGACGTATCGGCGCGCATCTTGCCGTCGGCCCGCAGGAAAGACACCGCAAAATTAATACCGACCATGCCATCGCTGTCCTTGATTGCCTTAAGCTGATCATCACTCAGGTTCCGCGACGATGCACATAACGCATGCGCATTGGAATGCGTTGCCACCAACGGCGCATCGCTGATTTTGGCAACATCCCAAAACCCCGCCGCGTTAAGATGCGACAGGTCTAACAATATGTTCAACGCATTACACTCGCGCACCAGACCCTTACCGGCATTGGTTAACCCCGGCCCAATGTCAGCTGAGGCGGGAAACGCAAACGGCACTCCGTAACCAAACGCATTATGGCGGCTCCAAACCAACCCTATTGACCGTAAACCGGCGGCGTGCAGCACATGCAGGCTGTCATATTTCAGGTCAATCGCCTCTGCCCCCTCCAGATGCATGATCGCTGCCATTTTGCCGCTGGCCAAACAGCCCTGAATTTCTGCAACACTGGTGCATATGGTCACCGCGCCCGCCCGTTCCAAACGCAATAATATCGCAGCCTGCGCCAAGGTAAACTGCAACGCATCCGCCTGTGGAATATGCGGGGGCACATG
>CAZSSS010000487.1:0-1811 GCA_964609255.1 uncultured Rhodobacterales bacterium | reverse complement strand
TCTTGCTCCGTTTTTTCATTGGAAATTGTGTTTGAATGCTCGTCCATAGAAGTATATGTAGCGCTATTTTCTACGCTAGACCAGCCTGAAGACAATCTTGTAGTCTGATAAGACCTTTTAGCTCTGCGCCATCCATGACTAGCAAGCTGGTGAGATATTGCCCGGGTTGATTGGTCATTATCTCCATTGCTTCAACGCCAAGGGCATTGCTGGTGATGCTTTTGGGGGAGGCCGTCATAAGGTCGGTGACGGATTTTTGTAGAAGGTCTGCAGACATATGGCGTTTTAAATCACCATCTGTGATGATGCCCTGCATTGCGCCCTGATCGTTGGTGATGATCACAAGTCCTAAATTTTTCTCGGTTAGGACGATAATGGCCTCATCCATTTTTGCGCTTTGCTTGACGATTGGCAGGTTTGGCTGCGCGACCATGAGTTCGGAAACTTTCATGAGGCGCTGGCCCAATTTTCCACCGGGATGGAAGACTTTATATTGTTCAGGCGTTAGGCCCATGCGGTCTAGCAAAGCAACAGAAAGCGCATCGCCCAATGCCATCATCATTGTGGTGGATGTTGTGGGCGCGAGGCCGTTCGGGCAGGCCTCTGGCACCTTTGGTAGCAGTAGGCAAATGTCAGAATGTTTGGCCAAGGTGCTTTCGGGGTTGCTGGTCATTGCGATCAGCGTAATTTTATAACGTCGCGTGTAGTGAATTAGATCGGAAAGCTCTGAATTCTCGCCGGAGTTAGAGAGCATCAGTACAACATCATTGTCGGTAACCATGCCCATATCGCCGTGGCTGGCCTCGCCTGGATGTACGAAATAGGACGGCGTGCCGGTGGAGGCCATAGTGGCGGCGATTTTGCGGCAGACATGCCCGCTTTTGCCAATGCCCGCTACAATCAGGCGGCCGGGCTGTCCGGCTTTTTCCTTCATGGCGGCGATGGCGGCGATGGCGTTGGAAAATGATTCATCAATGCCGGCGGCGAGTTGTTTTAGGCCGTTGATCTCTGTTTCGAGGGCCCGCACAGCGTTTTCTATGTCTGTTTTTACTGGCGATGTCATGATTGTGGCTTCTCTTTTATTGTATATAGAGCTTTATATAGATTAATGCGCGAAAATATCAATTTCCGGCCAGCCTTCAAGATCAAGATCGGCGCGCAGCGGTAGGAAATCAAAGCAGCGCTGCGCCAAATCCATACGGCCTTCACGGATAAGCATCTCATTAAATTTATCTTGTAAGGCGTGCAGGTGTAGAACGTCGTTTGCTGCATATTGAAGTTGCGCTTCACTTAGATCGCCCGCGCCCCAATCGGAGGATTGTTGCTGTTTATTAAGATCTACGCCGAGTAGTTCCTTACACACTTCACGCAGGCCGTGGCGGTCTGTGTATGTGCGAACAAGTTTAGAGGCGGTGCGCGTGCAATAAATCGGGCCGAGTTCAACGCCGAGATATTTTTTAATGATCGCAACGTCAAAACGTGCGAAATGATAAAGCGTTGTTGTTTTTGGGTTTGACAAAATCTTTTTCAAATTGGGCGCGTCGTAATCCGGGCGATTAACTTGCACAAGGTGCGCGTCACCATCGCCGCTGGATAATTGAACCAAACATAATGGGTCTCTGTGTGGGTTGAGACCTCTTGTTTCTGTGTCCACAGCGATGCGCGAACCTAAATCCAGATCCGCAGGGAGGTCGCCTTTGTGTAAATGTATAGTCATAAATTATGCTCGCCTGATCTTTAAAATTAATGTTGTTCCAATGTATATTAAGGATAAGCAAGGGTTTTACCACAGTGAATACCCAAGATCAAAG
>CAZSSS010000486.1:0-1811 GCA_964609255.1 uncultured Rhodobacterales bacterium | reverse complement strand
CGAAATTTCACCCAATGTGTCCAAGGCTCTAAAATCAACCAGAATGACATTGACCACATTATTACCCCCGCCGCCCTCATACGAATTCGCCAAATGGAACTCAGAGATTGTTGAAAAATCGCGGATCATAAAGGTGTAAGCCAGCGCCGCAATCGCCGCGCCCGCGCTTAGCGCGATCACCCCGTCACGCAACCGGCGCCATTTCCCGCTTTCCAGCGGCGTGCGTTTGGGCAAAAAGTTCAGCGCCAAAAGCATCAGGATAATGGTGACAACCTCAACCGATATCTGGGTCATGGCCAAATCAGGGGCCGATAAATACACAAAGCCAAGCGAAACGGTAATCCCAATGACCCCGATCAGCACCAAAGCCAGAAATCTGCTGCGGTGATACATCACAACCAACACCGAGGCCGTGACCAGCATAACCCAAACCACCGCCGCCAAAAACGGAACTGGCAGCAATTCACGGGTGCCCGCAATAGCACCACCACCGTTATAAGCCGTAAAGCCAAGACCAACCGTGATCACGATAAAAATCGCCAGATACCGGCTTATGGCACCATTATGAAGCATATTCACAAACCAGCCTGCCAGACCAACAAGCCGGTCAACCAGCGCATCAAATATTGTTTTTGCCTCAGGTCGGGGCATGTTTTGCCACGCTTGCGCCATGCGGCGTTGCCCGGTCAGCACTATTGCGCCGCCACAAATGGCAATCACGCTCATGTAAAAGGCTGGTGAAAACCCGTGCCAGAGCTTTAGCTTATAATGCACCATCTCGCCGGTTACTGCGGCTGAGGTCAGATCAACCAGCGGTCCCGCCAAGGGTTGTGGAAATATCCCGATCAGCACCGCCAAAGCCGCCAGCAAGGCCGGTGCCAGCCACAGGCCAAGGCCCGGATCATGGGGCTGCGCGGGGTAATCATTGCGTTTTTTCCCAGCAAAAACAAGCATAATATACCGAAAAGAATAGGCAACCGACAGCAAGGCCCCAAACGTGGCCAGCGCGGGCACCAGCCAATCATTGCCAAACCAGACTGTCTCAGCCGCTTCGGCCAGCATCATTTCTTTGGACAAAAAGCCGTTCAAAAATGGAATGCCCGCCATTGATAAGGCCGTGATTGTGGCAATTGTCGCGGTGATCGGCATAAAGGCCGCCAACCCGCCCAACCGCTTTATATCCCGCGTATGCGCGGTATGATCAACAATTCCCGCTGTCATAAACAAGGCGGCTTTGAAGATGACATGGTTGATAATGTGAAACACCGCCGCTGCCGCCGCCATCGGCGTGCCAAAACCCAGCAACATGGTAATCAGCCCAAGTTGACTGACCGTAGAAAACGCCAACAACGCCTTAAGATCATTCTTGAACAACGCAATCGCAGCGCCAATGATCATGGTCACCAGACCGGTGGTTGCAACGATGTAAAACCATGCCTCAGTGCCTGCCAGAACCGGCCAGAACCGCGCCATCAGGAAAATACCCGCTTTGACCATGGTTGCCGAATGCAAATATGCCGAAACCGGCGTTGGCGCGGCCATGGCATGGGGCAGCCAAAAATGAAACGGAAATTGCGCGGATTTGGTAAATGCGCCCAATAAAATCAACAGCAACGCTGGTAAATACAGTGGTGAGGCCTTGATCAGATCGCCACTTTTCAAAATGACATCCAGATCATAACTGCCGACAATATCGCCCAAAATCAGCATTCCGGCAACCATCGCCAAACCGCCCATACCGGTAACCGCCAGCGCCATACGCGCGCCTTGCCGACCCTCGGGAAGATGTTTCCAATAACCGATCAACAAAA
>CAZSSS010000485.1:0-1814 GCA_964609255.1 uncultured Rhodobacterales bacterium | reverse complement strand
TGATGGAACACCACGCCAATATCGTGCCGTGGCATTTCCTGCGTGAACGCATGGGGGTGGTGCTGAAATGGGTGGAGCCAGACGCGCAGGGCGCGCTGGACCCCCAAGCCGTTATTGACGCGATTTCACCCAAAACCAAGCTGATCGCCATTACCCATATGTCCAATGTTCTGGGCACTGTTGTTGATGTCAAAACCATTTGCACAGCCGCGCGTGAACAGGGCATTGCCACCTGCGTTGATGGTTCACAAGCCACGGTGCATATGCCGGTTGATGTGGCGGATATCGGCTGTGATTTTTATGCGATCACCGGCCATAAACTATATGGCCCGACAGCCTCGGGGGCGGTGTTTATCCGTGCTGAACGCATGGCCCAAATGCAGCCGTTTATGGGTGGCGGCGATATGATCCGCGATGTTTCGCGTGAGGTGATCACCTATAACGACCCCCCCCATAAATTTGAGGCAGGCACCCCCGGCATTGTGCAAATGATCGGCTTTGGCGTTGCGCTGGATTATATGATGGGCATCGGTATGGATACTATTGCCGCCCATGAAAAAAACCTGTTTGAATACGCAGATAAAAAACTGTCGGGTCTTAACTGGTTGACTATTCAGGGAAATGCACCGTGCAAGGCTGCGATTTTTTCCTTTACCATGGCTGGCGGCGCGCATCCGCATGATATTTCAACCATCGTTGATCAAAAAGGCATTGCGGTGCGGGCAGGGCACCATTGTGCGCAGCCTTTGATGGACTTTCTGGAGGTTTCCGCCACTTGTCGTGCATCTTTTGGCATGTATAACACGCTGGAGGAGGTCGACAAACTGGTTGACGCGTTGGAGCTGTGCCACGATTTATTCGGGTAATGGTGTCAAAACAGTCACCCCGACCGAACCGCCTCTGGCCAGATCAACATCCAGTGACATCGGAATATATTCGCTGCGCCGCCAAAGCACCGACAGATCATCGTAATGCTTTGACAAAAAATGCCCGCTTTGGCCGGTTGAAATGATAAAAACCGAATTATCCAGATCATCAAAATCATACACGGCGCGAAACCCGGAACCATGCACATTTATGAAAGGTTCCGAACCGGTGCCTCGGGTTAGGCCGCGCATTAATGTGTTATCCCCACCCGAAGTTTCTTGCCAGATATTGGCCAGCCATGTCACGACCGGAACCTGCCCCAAAACCTTGTTTTCGTGAAACGCCAAATGGGCATCCCCCCAGCGCCAGCGGTTAAGATTGCGGCCATATTTGGCCACAAGATCCTGCAATGCATCATCAAGCGCGATACTGGCCATTTGTTTGCATGTTTCAATTTCAGCGGTTGGTTTGACATCGCACCATTGCGATGCACCGTCAATATCACGCAAAACGCGTTCTATAAATAATGGGTTCACCGTGGTTATCTCGCCCGAGACCTGCCCCAGATCATCCCAGATCAAGCGCCCCTGCAACGCCCGCGCCCATGCGGCATAGATCAGCGGTTCGGGGTCATGTTGCCCCATTTCTCCGTTCCAGCTTGACAACAAGGCCAAGGCCTCGCGCCGCCGTGCGCCATGGCTGCCGGGTTCGGCATTTTGATCAGCAAACCACAGGTCCGCCCCCATAAGTGGCAGCAACAATCGGGCTGAAACCGAAATAATATCGGTTTGCATGGATATAAAACTGCTTTTGGTGTGAAACTGGCGCGCGTTCAGCAAGGCAGTGGCGCGCTGAATGCGTTGGGTATCGCCCCAGTCAAAGCTGAAATGCTGCGGAAACGGGGCCTCCGAAATCGCATTATTGGTGTTTACCACGATGCCGCTATT
>CAZSSS010000484.1:0-1817 GCA_964609255.1 uncultured Rhodobacterales bacterium | reverse complement strand
TTGGGCAAGCTGGCGCAGGGGCACGGGCAGTTTTTCCACAAGCGAAAGCGGGGCGCAAATCTGCATGGACGCACCGTTATGGGCGTTTGATGTGGCGGCACAACGAGCGACATTTTTTAATGCGGGCGACATAACATCAAAAGATTGTTCAAAGAGCAGAGCCGTAATGCTTTTGAAATTCTCAAGAAGAACCCGATGAAATTCGACAAAAAGTCTGGCAAAAATATCGGACCCCGTGTCGATAATTATGCTTCCTTTGAACTGGACAAAAGGGCGCATCATCAAGCGGTTAAAATAGTATTCTTCTGGTTTGAAATAAGATTGAAAATGGGTGGTGCAAATTAGTTTGGCCCCATAGCGCCCCATTAATGCGATGTCGGAAAACACATGCTCGCCCTCATCAACAACCAAAACCGGTTGGTGGCTTTGGTCTTGAAAATCATGCGCGGATTTTAACAGCAATTCCAGCTTTTTGTCTGCGGCGGTCAGGTTTTCCATGTTTGCAAAAATAAATATTTTTGGCCGCTCATCCATGTCACGCATCAGATACTGGGTTGCAGAAACCACGTTGTAATGAAGATTTGGCAACTGGCAACGCAACACACCGTGGGGCACCGCGCGGTAATCGCTTATCAGGCTTTCAAATGCGCCTTGTAAGGTTACCTCGTTCCAAAACCAATCGGGTGGTAAGCCGTCGCCAATAACGGGGTCACCTTTGCGGGTCATGCTTTCGGCAAATCCGCGAATTCGCTCAACCCGTTCAGCACGTTTGAATTCATCGCGCATGATGTTGTCGGGGTCAAATAAAGGAGAGGCGTCATGGATCATTCCCGGCGTAAGGCCAAGGCTGGTTTCAGCAGATTTTGTGCGGTAAAAGCAAATCGTTTCCGGCAAATAACTGTGGCGAATGTCAGCGTTGATTGTATGACAAGACCAGGTCCAATCCTCATTGCCAATGCCAATTCGTTTGTCATTATACGGCATCGGAAAATCGTCAAAAATTTTGCGATTCAACACGGCTTTGTTGGAAAAATACCATTCTGACGCCAAGAAAAGCGGGTGAAACCGTGCATCCCAGGAATCAATCATTTGGCGTATATCTACCTCAACACCAAAGCGTGCAAAAAGGCCAGTATGATAGATTACGCGCGGGTCAATTTCACCCGTGGCCTGCATTTCAAAAAATTTTGTGAACCAGTTTGATGAAAATAAATCATCCCCGTCATGCAAAAACACCCAATCGTTCTGCGCTTGTTGAATGCCGTATTCGCGTGATGCGCCAAGATCGCCGTATGTAACGGGAATAATGCGGTCAACCACATCAAAATAATGTTCTGCGACTGCTAATGTTGGAGCATCGGCATTATCCGCAATGATAATCAGTTCCACCGCAAAACCGGCATTGGTTGCGTTATGTTTGGCAAGCCGCAAGCTGTTAAGCGTGGGGGCCAAAAGCAAGCCTTCTTTGTGGATGTTTACAATCGCTGTTGCGCGGGTCAAATCGGCATCTCTCAAATTGGCCGCGAGGGCGTGGTTTGGTTATTTTAGCTGGTGCGACACGGTTTTCCAACCTCCTTAGATATTATTCCCGTGAAATAACAAAGAATTGGTCAATTTCCAATGTTGTTTCTTGATCTGAGGTCACTACTAATGTTGACGTGTCATTTGATCTTAGCGGTCCCCAGCGCATTTGATACGCTTGGCCCCCACGGATTTTCCGGCAATTTATGCCAGCCAAATGCTGTGCAACCGCTTCAACGGGTCCGGTTTGATGCAATGAAACTGTTGCCAAGGTGCCCGGATCGATGTTTTTTACT
>CAZSSS010000483.1:0-1820 GCA_964609255.1 uncultured Rhodobacterales bacterium | reverse complement strand
AGCTGAGACTTAATGCGTAAAATCGCATCATCAATGGCCCGTCTGTCGCTTTCAATCTGGGTTTCGCCGGGGCCGCCAACCGTGCCCATCGCGCCGCGCTGACGTTCAAGATGGGTCCAGCTGCGCACAAGCCGCGATTTTTGATAGGTCAGATGTGCAAGATCAACTTGCAACACCCCTTCCCTTGTGGCGGCCCGAGCGCCAAAAATTTCCAGAATTAAGCCGGTTCGGTCAAGGATTTTAACCTGCCATTCTTCTTCCAGATTACGCTGTTGAATCGGAGAAAGCAGCCCGTCAATAATAACAAGATCAATTTCCTGATCTTTCACAAGGTCACCCAGTTCGGTGACTTTGCCTTTGCCAAACAACATCCCTGCCCTTGGTTTTTTGATCGGAACCACCAATGCGGACACAACATCCAGATCAAGCGCCGCCGCGAGGCTAACCGCCTCAGCCAGCGCATTCTTGGGCAAACGCCGTTGGTCACGTTCTTTTAAATCAGGATGAAGGACACAGCATTGCAGCGTATCGGACACTTAAGAATCTTCCTCGCTATCATCAAAACGCACCGGCATTGTTGGCATGATGGTTGATATTGCGTGTTTATACACCAGTTGCGAGGAGCCTTCACGGCGCAGCAACACGCAGAAATTATCAAACCAGGTTATCACACCTTGCAGTTTCACCCCGTTTACAAGGAAAACCGTAACCGGGTTTTTTGCTTTGCGAATGTTATTCAGAAATGCGTCTTGCTAGTTTTGCTTATCGGCAGCCATTATTTTCAGCCTTCAGTTTTATGATGCCCCGAACGGGGTCGTTATGATTATGTCTATAATGGGGGGGCAACTAATTAAATTAAAGTGGAAAATTGTAACTTTCTTGTATTGATACACACTTTATCGCCGCCAGTAACCCGGATTGAACAGCGCAACGAGCGCTAGCGCCTCCAATCTGCCCAAAATCATTGCCGCAGAAAGGATGGTAAGGGCTGTGTCGCTCAGGCTTGAATAGGTGGCTGATTTGTCGCCCAAAGCAGCCAGAATCGGCCCGGTATTTGACAGGCTGGCAATCGACAGCGACAGGCTTTTGACAAAATCAATTCCGGTTAAGGACAAAAGCGTGGAAAACAGGGCAATGCCCAGCAAAAATACCATCAGAAATATCCAAGCGATTTCAGCGCCTTGTCGGCGAAACCTGCGATTGGCAAGGCCGGATCGACCAACGCTGTTGGGGTGTATTAGGCGCTCCATCTCGCGCAAACCATGTTTATAGAGCGAATAAATACGCAGTAATTTCACGCCCCCCGCAGTGGTGGCAATTCCGCCACCCATCACCGCCAAGCCAAAAAGAATGATGCCCGGTGTTGGCAAACCTGACCAATGTTGGGCCGCCTGCCAGTCCGCGCTTTGAAAACCTGTGGTTGTTATGTAGGACATAACTGTAAAAATCGCCCCCCAAAAAGCATGTAATCCCGCCATCAGGTTTTGACCCTCATTAACTTCAAAAGCAGCAAACCAGTGGCGGAAAAACAAAACCAGAGGGATTCCCAAGGCGAAAATGGCCATAAGGCGGAATTCCGGGTCTTTGTGAATTGTTAAAAAGGTGTTTTTTGTTTGCGACAAAATCATGGTTTGAGAAGACACCGCCAAAAGGAAAAACAACGCGATCCAGAATTCACCGATATATCCCGCATTGGCGTTTTCGATGCCGCCAACCGGTGATATTCCACTGGTTGAGATCACCGACATCGCATGAATAACGGCAATAAATACCCGTTCGCCGCTTAAAATAAGGGCCAAGGCAAGCACCGCCGTAAACAA
>CAZSSS010000482.1:0-1833 GCA_964609255.1 uncultured Rhodobacterales bacterium | reverse complement strand
GGTAGCGGGGCGGGTTTTGTGCCATGCCTACGCCGGGGGGGGTGCCGGTGGAGATGATGTCTCCGGGGTGCAGGGTGAAGAAGCGGCTGAGGTAGCTGATCAGGTGTGCCACGCCGTAAACCATGGTGCTGGTGGAGCCGTTTTGCTTGCGCTCGCCGTTCAGGTCCAGCCACATTTTCAGGTTTTGCGGGTCGGGGATCTCATCTGCGGTCAGCAGATAGGGGCCGGTTTGGCCAAAATTATCGCAGCCTTTGCCTTTGGCCCATTGGCCCTCCATTTCCAGCTGGAAAGCGCGCTCCGAGACGTCGTTTATCACGCAATATCCGGCCACATGGGCCAGCGCGTTGGCCTGATCAACGTATTTGGCTGGCTTGCCGATGACCACGCCCAACTCGACCTCCCAGTCGGTTTTTATCGAGCCACGCGGGATGATAATCGGATCATTGGGGCCGCAAATGGCGCTGGTGGCTTTCATGAACAACACCGGTTCGCTGGGCACGTTCATGCCCGCCTCAGCGGCGTGGTCTGAGTAATTTAGGCCAATGCACATGAACTTTCCGGTGCCCCCGACGCAGGCGCCAAGGCGCGGGTCTCCGGCCACTTTTGGCAAGGTGGAAAGGTCTAGGGTTTTTAGCGGGCCGAGGTCAGCCAGCACGTTGCCCGCGATGTCAGGGACCACGTTTGACAGATCACGCAGATCGCCGTTTTCATCTATTGCGCCGGGTTTTTCAGCGCCGCGGTCGCCGTATCTTACCAGTTTCATAATGTCTCCTTAATTTGCCCAGCCGCCATCAATGACGTGGGTTTGTCCGGTGGTAAAGCCGGCCTCATCGCTGGCCAGATACGTCGCCAGTGCGGCGATTTCATCGGGTGTGCCGATGCGGCCCATGGGTTGGCGGGCGATAAAATCTTTCATGGCTTTGTCAAAGTCGCCGGTGGCGCGCAGGCGGGCCTGTAATGAGGGGCTTTCGACCGTGCCGGGGCAGATGGCGTTGCAGCGAATGCCGCGCGTTACGTAATCAGCCGCGACCGATTTGGTCAACCCGATGACGGCCGCCTTGGTGGTCGTATAAGCGAACCGGTTTGGCACGCCCTTAAGGGAGCTGGCGACCGACGCCATGTTGACAATCGAGCCGTGGCCGCGCGTCAACATGCCCGGCAGCACCGCGCGAATGGTGGCGAACATCGCCTTGACGTTCAGCGCGAATGCAAAGTCTAGATCGGCTTCCGTGGCCTCCAGAATGCTCCCGGCATGCACAAACCCGGCGCAGTTAAACAGCACATCTATTGTGCCGATTTTGGCGGCCAAAGCGTTGATCACAGCGGTGTCTGTGACGTCAAGTTTGTGGACCTCCAAGCCCGGTTCATCACGGATCGGGTCGATGTTAATATCGGTGGCAATAACGCGCGCGCCCTCATCACGCATGCGCAAAACAGTCGCCAGGCCAATGCCCGCCCCCGCCGCCGTGGCCAGCACTGTTTTTCCTTGTAAACGGTTCATATCACTCTCCTTTTATCGGGTCGGCAGACAGGCAGGGCCGATGGGTTCAAAGCTTTTATAGGTCAGGATAAATTCGCGATGACCAAGGCTTTCCGAGGCAGTTTCAGCCCCGTTCGCCACGTCCAGCACCATGTTGTAAATCTGCATCCCCACCTCTTCGAGGCTGGCCTCGCCCTCAATAATCGCACCAGCGTTTATGTCCATATCAGCAGCCAAATTGCGATAGGTTTCGGGGTTGGCGCAGATTTTAATCACCGGCCCAATGGCTGAGCCCACAACCGAGCCGCGCCCCGTCACAAACAGCGTTAAATGCGCGCCGCTGGCCATCATTT
>CAZSSS010000481.1:0-1836 GCA_964609255.1 uncultured Rhodobacterales bacterium | reverse complement strand
TCAAATGAGCGGTCAGCAAGGTCGATGTCCTTGCTGGGTTCTTGTGGCATTCAGTCACCCGCCACCGGTTTTACAATTAAAACCGAAGAATACCCGTTTTCACGACGCATGTATTTGTATCGTTTGACCGATAACCTGCCTGTTCTTGCCCGGAAATTTCTGGAATATCTGAACACAGTAGAAGCCCAGAAAGTCGTTTCTTTCTCTGGTTTTGTTGGGCAAGGCACAACAGAAGAACCGGTCAACAACCAAGGCCTGCGTTTCTTGGCGGCGGTATTACCATCGGATGTTGAGGTTACACTGCCAGAGCTACAAGCCATGATGGGTGAACTGGCAACCGCGCAACGCTTGACCATTACCTATCGGTTTGGTCAAGGCAACTCACAGCTCGACAGTCGCTCACAAGGGGATATAATCCGGCTGGCCCGCCAGATCGAAGATGGATCGCTTGCGGGCAAGGAAATCATGTTGATCGGCTATACGGATTCGGTTGGCGTCAGCAGCATCAACAGCGACCTGAGCGTGGTGCGCGCGCAACAGGTTCGGGATGCCCTGATAGCTGAGCTGAAACCCGGTAGCTATGATCCGGCATCAATCAGGGTTATCGGCTTTGGCGAAATGTCGCCGCTTAGCTGCAACGACACCTTGTTGGGCCGGCAAATCAACCGCCGCGTTGAGGTTTGGACCCGCTGATATAACAATGGCGGCGAAAATATCTCGCCGCCATTGACCTGCTTATAAAATCACCGATATCACAGCCAGACCAATGCCGGTTTTATTGTCGCTCAGCTTAAGCGTTGGACAGGCGTTCCGCCACATTTTCCCAATTCACCAGATTATCGAGGAAGTTTGATAGGTAAACCGGGCGTTTATTGCGAAAATCAATGTAATAGGAATGCTCCCACACATCGCAACCCAGCAATGCTGTTTGGCCAAAACAAAGCGGGTTCACACCGTTTTCGGTTTTGGTGACTTTCAAAGTGCCATCGGTATCCACAACCAGCCAACACCAGCCAGAACCAAACTGCCCCGCGCCCGCCGCGCCAAATGCGGTTTTAAACGCGTCTACGGAACCAAACGCATCAACAATGCGCGTTTCCAGACCCGAGGGCATGGTGCGACCATTCGGGCCCATCATTTCCCAAAACTGCGCGTGATTCCAGTGCTGAGAGGCATTGTTGAAAATGCCGTTTTGGGCTGTGGCACCAGCGGCATAGGTGCCGGTCACGATTTCCTCAAGCGATTTTCCGGCCCATTCGGTTCCGGAAATCAGGTTATTACCATTGGTAACATAGGCATTGTGGTGCAGATCATGATGAAATTCCATGGTTTCGGCAGACATGCCGCCAGCGGCCAGCGCATCATGTGCATAGGGAAGATCGGGAAGTTCAAAAGCCATTATCGGGCCCCCTCATTTATGGTTTTTTGCGCGTGGTCATCCACGCTTGGCACAAACATAACGGTAATTGCCAAGGGACAAAAGGCCAAACCATCAAAATTGAAACAAGCCTTTGCCGTAAATTTGCGCCAAGGCACCGCCGCCTGTTTGCACAACTGTGCTGATTAAGCGTCGATATTCGCGTATTGGGTGCCAGCTGCTCCGCCGTCTTTATCCCAGTCACGTTTGACACCAAGGCGCAGCAAAATTGTCGAGGCCACAAAGACCGACGAATACGTCCCGACAATGACGCCCCAGATCATCGCAAAAGTAAATCCACGGATCACGTCTCCGCCCAGCACATAAAGCGCGATAAGCGCCAGCAATGTGGTGACCGAGGTCATAATCGTGCGTGACAAGGTTTGGTTGATCGACATGTTCAACACGTCTTTCAGTTC
>CAZSSS010000480.1:0-1848 GCA_964609255.1 uncultured Rhodobacterales bacterium | reverse complement strand
TCAACCCCGAGCAATCGGGATACAGGTAAAACGCCCCCTCAGGCGCATGGCAAATCAGGCCGCGCATGTCTTTTAAACGGTTCAAAAAGTAATCGCGCCGCGCCTGAAATTCTGCCGCACGTTTTGCCAGCACATCTTGCGGGCCGTTCAGGGCCTCAACCGCGGCGGCTTGACTGATCGAGGCCGGATTGCCGTTGTTTTGTGACAAAATCTTAACAATCGCCGACATTAATTCGGGGGGGCCGCCGCCATAACCAATGCGCCAACCCGTCATCGAATAGGCCTTGGAAACGCCGTTCAACGTCAATGTGCGATTGGCCAGTTTTGGCTGCACTTGCGCGGGGGTTACAAATTTATAATCGCCATAAACAACATGCTCATAAATATCATCCGCCAATATCCAAACATGAGGGTGGCGCAGCAACACATCGGTCAGCGCTGTCATTTCAGCCCAGCCATAAGCCGCGCCGGTTGGATTGCTGGGCGAATTCAGCATCACCACGGATGTTTGCGGCGTAATCGCGGCCTCCAGATCTTTGGGGTGCAGTTTAAACCCGTTGGCCTGCTGGCAGGCAACCCGCACAACAAGGCCCCCCGCCAATTTGATCATCCCGCCATAAGATGCCCAGCAGGGCGTTGGCAATATTACCTCTCGGCCGGGGTCAAGCATTGCCTGAAGACTGTGAAATAACAACGGCTTAACGCCTGCATCAACCACAATCTGATCGGGCGTAAAATCCAGATCATTGTCACGTTTGAATTTCCGCGCCACTGCCTCTCGCAGGGTTTTGGTGCCCGAAACATCGGTATATTTGGTTTGATCAGCGTTAATCGCGTCAATTCCGGCCTGTTTGATGTTGTCAGGTGTCGGGAAATCCGGCTCTCCGACGCTTAGATCAATAATATCCCGGCCCTCAGATTTTAACCGGTTGGCAAGGCTGAATATTTCACTGATGGGAGAAGGTTTAAAACCATCCATCAAACTGCTGAGCTGGGCCATAACGCACCTTTTTTGTTCATTTTGCTGACATAACAGCGGTGGAATAAATGCTTGATATCCTAATATCGAAGCGTCGCCAAAACCCCAAAATGGTCGCTGGGCTGCACCCCGTTAATCTGCGCCATCGCCGCAAGTTTGCACGTCACAACATGCCCCGCCCCGCGCAGGCGCGGCCAGCTAACGAACATATAATCAATACGCCGATCCGGTTCAAATTCCTGCGCAACATAGGGGTTGTTATTATCCCAGCTAAACCCGTTTTGGCCGGGGTGAACAAACGCAAACGCATCGTGAAACACCAAATTTTCAACGGGGCAACCGGTTTGTCCGGTGATCATCCGAATTTCCTCAGAATGTGGATCAGCGTTAAAATCCCCTGCCAGAATCGGCGGAAATTTCCAAGGTTTTTTGGTGCTGATAAATCGCGCAATATCAGCGACTTGCTTTTGCCGGATGTGGCTGTGATGCATCTGCCAGTGCAAATGCGTGCAAAAAACCGGAATTCGGCCCCGTGGCCCGTCGATTTCAGCAAATAACGCCACGCGGGATTCTTCCGCCCCTTTGGGTTCAAAAAGCGCTGTAATTTCGTGGTTTATTATCGGCCAGCGGGATAAGATCGCGTTGCCCATAACCATGCCATTTGGCCGTGCCCCCGGCGCAAAAACAAAATGATAACCCAGCGATGCCGCCAGTTCCGCAGCAAAATTCCGCGCGCCGTCATCCCAGATTTCCTGCAAACAAATGATGTCCGCATCAATTTTTCGCAGCGTTTCCAAAATAGGATTTGCGCGTTCCTCCCACGGGCCAAACCGCCACCAAAGATTCCACGTCAGAACACTCAGCGTGGT
>CAZSSS010000479.1:0-1850 GCA_964609255.1 uncultured Rhodobacterales bacterium | reverse complement strand
TGGCAAGGCGAGCCAGGCTGACGTGGTATTAACCGGCCATGCGTTGCAATGCCGGATCACCACCGAAGACCCGCAGAATAATTTCATCCCCGATTATGGCCGCATCACCGCCTATCGCGGGGCGACGGGCATGGGCATTCGGCTGGACGGCGGCACGGCCTATTCGGGGGCGGTCATCACGCGCTATTACGATAGTCTGTTGGAAAAGGTGACAGCCAAAGCCCCGACACCAGAAATGGCAATTGCGCGGATGGACCGGGCCTTGCGCGAATTTCGCATCAGGGGTGTTTCAACCAATATTGCTTTTGTTGAAAACCTGCTTAAGCATCCAAAATTCCTGGATAATACCTATAGCACAACATTTATTGACAACACGCCAGAGCTGTTCAATTTCAAAAAACGCCGTGATCGTGCGACCAAAATTCTGACTTATATTGCGGATATTACCGTTAACGGGCACCCCGAAACGCAAGGCCGCGCCCAGCCCGCGGCGCATGCGCGTCGCGCCGTGGCCCCGGCGTGGCAGGGGGAAGCCCTGCCCAAGGGGACGCGGAACCTGTTGGAGGAAAAGGGCGCGCAAGCCGTGGCTGACTGGATGCTTGAACAGCCGCAATTATTGCTGACAGATACCACCATGCGCGACGGGCACCAGTCTTTGCTGGCCACGCGGATGCGCTCAATTGATATGGTAAATGTGGCTGAGAGCTATGCCCATAATCTGCCACAACTTTTCAGCATGGAATGCTGGGGCGGGGCGACTTTTGATGTGGCATACCGGTTTTTGCAGGAATGCCCGTGGCAGCGGCTGCGCGATTTGCGCCAACGCATGCCCAACCTGATGACCCAAATGTTGCTGCGCGCCAGCAACGGGGTCGGGTACACCAATTATCCCGACAATGTGGTGCAGAAATTTGTGGCACAAGCGGCTGAAACCGGCGTGGATGTTTTCCGTGTTTTTGACAGCCTCAACTGGGTGGAAAACATGCGCGTGGCCATGGATGCGGTGGTTGAGTCTGGCAAGGTTTGTGAGGGGTCGATTTGTTATACCGGTGACATTCTGAACCCGGACCGCGCCAAATATGACCTAAAATATTATGTTGAAATGGGCAAAGACCTGAAAGCTGCGGGTGCCCATATTCTGGGTCTCAAAGACATGGCCGGGCTGCTAAAACCCGCCGCCGCGCGGGTGCTGATCAAGGCCCTTAAGGAAGAAGTCGGCCTGCCGATCCATTTCCACACCCATGATACCAGCGGTATTGCGGCGGGCACTATTCTGGCTGCATCCGAGGCCGGTGTGGATGCGGTTGACGCGGCCATGGATGCGTTTTCGGGTGGCACTTCGCAGCCTTGCCTTGGCTCAGTGGTTGAGGCCCTGCGCCATACTGATCGCGATACCGGCCTTGATATTCAGGCCATCCGTCAAATCTCTGATTATTGGGAGGCGGTGCGCGGCCAATACGCGGCGTTTGAATCTGGCATTGCCGCGCCCGCCTCTGAGGTTTACCTGCACGAAATGCCCGGCGGGCAATTTACCAACCTTAAAGCGCAAGCGCGCAGCATGGGGCTGGAGGAACGCTGGCACGAAGTGGCGCAGACCTATGCCGATGTGAACCAGATGTTTGGTGATATTGTCAAAGTCACGCCTTCCAGCAAGGTGGTTGGTGATATGACGTTGATGATGGTGTCACAAGGGATTACCCGCGCTGAGGTCGAAGACCCGTCGGTTGATGTTTCTTTCCCCGATTCTGTGATCGATATGATGCGCGGCAATCTTGGCCAACCTCCGGGTGGCTTTCCGCCTGCGTTTGTCCACAAGGTTTTGAAGGGCGAAAAACCCAATACCGCCCGCC
>CAZSSS010000478.1:0-1859 GCA_964609255.1 uncultured Rhodobacterales bacterium | reverse complement strand
TTGAGCATCAGTTCAGCGGCAAAACCGGGTTTATAATCATTGTCGGCAGGGCTGTTCGGGCCAACACCCGGGGCGGGACAATAAGCATTCATGGCCCAAGAATACCCCGAACTTGTGCTGACCACATCAAACATTTTCTGGCGATCAAGGCCGAGCTTGTCAGCCAGCGCAAAGGCCTCACAGGTCACAATCATGGTGGCACCCAAAATCATGTTATTACAGATCTTTGCGGCCTGTCCTGCGCCGTTTTCACCGCAATGCACTGCCTTTTGGCCCATGATTTCAAACAATGGCGCGGCAATTTCAAACGCGGCGGTGCTGCCACCGGCCATAAACGTTAACGTGCCCGCATCCGCGCCGCCAATGCCCCCCGAAACGGGCGCGTCAACGCATAGCGGCCAGTCGGCAGCAACTTTGCGCGCACTTTCTACATCAACGGTGGAGCAATCAATGAAACAGGCGTTTGCTGATAATGCGGGAATGATTTCCGCCGCAACACTGCGCAGAATTTGGCCATTGGGCAACATGGTGATGGCTACGTCTGCGCCCGCCACCGCGGCGGCGCTGCTTACGGCGTTTGACACGCTCTCAACGCTAATGCCCGCCACATCAAACCCTGTAACTTCGTGTCCCGCAGCGGCCAAATTACGCGCCATATGGCCACCCATATTGCCAAGGCCAATAAATCCGATTTTCATATTATGTCCTTATAATTTCAACGCATTTGCCCCCAGCGGCATCAACATTTTGCTGATATGCATGGGGTTTACGTCCTCTAAACGCGAGTGTTTCCACTGCGGGTTGCGGTCTTTGTCGATGATCGCGGCGCGGATACCCTCAACAAAATCGCCGTCCGAGGCCGACCGATAGGTAAAGCGATATTCCATATTCAGCGCGTCCTCAATACGGGTGAAACCACGCACGCGGCGCACCATTTCCAACGTGCAGCCCACCGAAAGCGGCGCGTTGCGGCGCAGGGATTTTTCGGTGGCAATGGCCCAGTTTGAGCCATCCATGCCGTTCAAAACCTCAATAATCCCGATTGCGCCAAAACAGCCGTCAATTTTCGGCTGCATCGCCGCAAGTTTGCTGGTCGGCGCTGGTTGCGCGGCGCGGTCTACCGCCCCCCAATCGCCAGAATCAATCAGTTCCCGCGTTAGGGCTGGCCAGTCTGAAAACGGGATGAAATAGTCGGCAAAGCCTGCAAAAATGGCATCCCCCGCATCCATCCGCGCTGCAGTTGTGCCCAGATATTCGCCAATATGGCCCGGCGCGCGGGCCAGCAGCAATGAGCCGCCAACATCGGGCACCAGCCCAATGCCGCATTCCGGCATGGCGATTTGGCTGTTTTCGCAAACAACACGGTGCGACCCGTGGCACGAAACCCCAACGCCGCCACCCATGGTAAACCCCTGCATCAGGGCCACAAACGGTTTGGGAAAATTGCTGAGCTTGGCATTCATGCGGTATTCATCCGCCCAGAACCTGCGGCCAAAGTCAAAATCACCCGCCGCTGCGGTGTCATACATTTGTTGGATGTCGCCGCCCGCGCAAAAGGCTTTTTCGCCAGCGGCATCGATCAGGACCATTTTTACGGCGTCATCGGTGGCCCATTCATCCAGCGCGACCTCAATATCGAGGCACATCTGATAGGTGAGGGCGTTGAGGGCCTGCGGGCGGTTCAGGGTGATATGGCCAATTTGGCCGGATTTGCGGATGAGGATGTCAGGCATTTTGTAAATTTTTCAAATGCATTCTGGATTTTGTTAATCGGTTGACTACTTGATTTTCATTACCGGTTAATAATCTAGCGACCAAATGCCCCCAAAGCAGCGCCCACACAAGAAATGTAAGGCCAA
>CAZSSS010000477.1:0-1859 GCA_964609255.1 uncultured Rhodobacterales bacterium | reverse complement strand
TGCTGGAGATGACATTGGACGAACTTGATTCCGCGCGCGAATGGATGCTGTTGCTGGGCCGCAAAACCGCCCGTGAGAAAATCGCAAGCCTGCTGGCGATTATGGCACGCAGGGATGCGGCATTAAGCAAAAAAGCACCCCGCGACGGGTTACGGTTTGTTTTGCCGTTGACCCGAGAGGCGATGGCCGACTATCTTGGCCTGACCATTGAGACCGTTAGCCGCCAGATTTCGGCGCTTAAAAAAGACAAAGTAATCATTCTGGAAGACGCCCGTCATATACGTGTGCCGGACTTTGTATGCCTTCTGGACGAAGCCGGAGACGATTCTGACGGCGGTTTTATCTCTTAATACTGTGCAATGCTGTCGCACTTGATCCAGATCAATTTAATATAAACTATTTTTTGACATGACATGTTTATAAAGAGCGACATGTTTCAGAACGCTCGCTTTATAAGGGGCATAAAAATGCAACACGGTATAAAAGCAGCGGTGCTGGGGCTTATTGTTCTGCTCGCGATGATTGCCACCAATTTCGCAAGGGATCTGGCATATCAGGTTCATGCGATTTCAATAATTATTGTCGCGGGATACTTGTTTATCCGTGAAGTCGGTAAAATTGGCGACCCAGTTGGGCCTGCCGAAACCGGCTATATGGACGGGGTGGTGCGCGCTGGCGTGATTGCCACGGTGATTTGGGGCCTTACCGGATTTTCGGTAGGCGTTTGGATCGCGTTTGAGCTGGCGTTTCCGGCAATGAACTTGGGCGATTTGCTGCATGGTTACGGTAACTTTGGCCGATTGCGCCCTATTCATACGTCCGCAGTGATTTTTGCCTTTGGCGTTAACGCCTTGATTGCAACCTCTTTTTATATTGTTCAACGCACAAGTGCTGCGCGGCTTTGGGGCGGAAACCTTGCGTGGTTTGTGTTCTGGGGATACCAGTTGTTTATCTATCTGGCGGCAACAGGATATCTGCTTGGCTCCACCCAATCGCGTGAATACGCGGAGCCGGAATGGTATATCGACCTTTGGCTAACCGTTGTTTGGCTGTGTTATTTGGCAGTGTTCCTTGGCACATTGATAAAACGCAAAGAGCCGCATATTTATGTGGCCAACTGGTTTTTCCTTGCCTTTATTGTCACCGTTGCCATGCTGCATGTTGTTAATAACATGGCAGTGCCTGTGTCTATTTTCGGGTCAAAATCTGTGTCGCTTTTTTCGGGTGTGCAGGATGCGATGGTGCAATGGTGGTATGGTCATAACGCGGTTGGGTTCTTCCTGACGGCGGGTTTCCTTGGCATGATGTATTACTTTGTCCCCAAACAAGCCGAGCGTCCGGTTTATTCGTATAAACTGTCGATCATCCATTTTTGGGCGCTGATATTCCTTTATATCTGGGCCGGACCGCACCATTTGCATTACACAGCATTGCCCGACTGGGCGCAAACCCTTGGCATGGTGATGTCGATTATCCTGTGGATGCCTTCTTGGGGCGGCATGATTAACGGGTTGATGACCTTGTCTGGCGCGTGGGACAAATTGCGCACCGATCCGGTGTTGCGCATCATGGTGGTGTCGATCGGGTTTTACGGCATGTCCACGTTTGAGGGGCCAATGATGGCGATCAAAGCCGTAAATTCGCTTAGCCATTATACCGACTGGACCATTGGCCATGTGCATTCCGGTGCGCTGGGCTGGAACGGCATGATTACCTTTGGCGCGCTATATTTCTTAACGCCGCGCTTATGGGGCCGTGAGGCATTATACAGCTTGCGTCTGGTAAGCTGGCATTTCTGGTTGGCCACAATTGGCATCATTCTTTATGCATCCGCCATGTGGGTTTCGGGCATCATGGAA
>CAZSSS010000476.1:0-1860 GCA_964609255.1 uncultured Rhodobacterales bacterium | reverse complement strand
GCAATTTGGTGGTGATAACCCACGCCAATGGTTTTGAAACATATTACGCGCATATGAGCCGCCGCCAAGTCAGCGAGGGAACAAGAGTTGCGCGCGGCGACAGAATAGGCGATATGGGGTCTACGGGTCGATCATCCGGTGTGCATCTTCATTATGAAATCCGAACGGATGGCGTATCCATCAATCCAATGACTTTTATAAAGGCAGGTCGAAATGTTTACTAAAGGCAAAGCTCCGGACACTCCGGAAACAAAAAAATCATCCCCCCCAACCGCGCCAGCAAAACCGGCCAGCGCATCAAGCAATTCACCAAGCGCATCAACCGCCAACAAGCCAAAACCGGCACCATCGGTTCTGTCCTCTGACCTGACAATCAAAGGCAATGTGACAACCACTGGCGATATCCAGATTGAAGGCATGGTAGAGGGCGACATCCGCGCCCATTTGTTAACTGTCGGCGAAACCGCAACGGTAAAAGGCGAATGTATTGCTGATGACGTGGTGGTTAATGGCCGTGTTGTTGGCTGTGTGCGTGGCCTTAAGGTGCGCCTGACAGCGTCAGCCCGGGTTGAAGGCGACATCATCCACAAAACCATCGCCATAGAAAGCGGCGCGCATTTTGAAGGCTCGGTCAAACGCGAAGATGACCCATTAGCAAGCGGCAAAAAAACCTAAGACCAAGAAATAAATGAATTGGGCGCCGCAGGGCGCCCTTTTTTATGTCGGGTGCCGCAGCAATTTTCGATATAAATGCCATGTTGAATGGCCAAGTATCGGCAATGTTATCAACAACCCCAAAAACATCGGCACCAGCGAGACAAGCAGCAGCGCTCCGATCACCGCAAACCAGACAATCAACACCACAAAATTCTTTTTAACGGTTTGAATGCTCAGCAAGATTGCCGTAATAAAATCGATCTCTTTGTGCAGCAAAAGCGGCAGGCTAACAAATGTTATTGCAAATAATACCAGCGCAAAAATGCCGCCAACCAGCAGTTCAACCGCCAGGAATGTCAGGCCGTTTGGTGTCAGAAATGCCTCCAATGAGGTGGTGATGTTTGTCATCACGTTAATCCCCATGACCAGCGCAAAAATCAAATGCGCGATAAGCATATAAAACATGAACCAAATAACAATAATTGCCCCGACCCATGGAATTTGCCGCTGACGTTCTGCAAATACAGCCGTCAAGATATGACGCCATTTTAATGGCTCGTCTGCTTCAAGCTGCCGACTGATTTCAAACAGGCCAACGGCGGCAAATGGCGCAATCAACGGAAACCCAACGCTTATCGGCATGATCCACCAGATTTTCCCCGAGGCGACCAAAACCAGATACAGGACAATCCCGCCGATGACATAGGCCGCTGAGAAAAACAGCCCCATATGGGGCGCGCGCTTATAGTCCCCCCAACCGCTTTTCAGGGAATCGAACAGGTCCGATGTTGAAATCACCTGAATTTCCGGGGTTGGGCTTGGTTGTTTTTGCATATGTCTCCACCGTTTTTTGAAAACTCTAGCCAGTTTTTTGGATTCTTACGACCAAAATTTTATGAAAATGCAAAGAATATTTTGCGTTCGGTTTAATATTTTTAAAATTGTTTGAGTTTATTTTATTGGCACCCGAAAGGAACGCAATATGGCCGATGAAATCAACCTGATTAAAAATGGTAATTTTGATGAACAGGGTGCCCATTGGGGTGGCAATGATATCGAAGCAATCCACGCAGAAAAAGCCTATTTAGGCAACGGATCCAATAACCGTGTTGCTGAATTAGACGGGCACCGGGGCCAGGAAACGGTGATGGAGCAAAGCTTTGAGGTTACCGACCCGATCACAACCGAAGTGACCTTTGACAG
>CAZSSS010000475.1:0-1863 GCA_964609255.1 uncultured Rhodobacterales bacterium | reverse complement strand
GGTTGTCAACGCATCAATGCGCGAGCAAGATATTGCGCATCTGAAATCTCTTGATCTTGACGTATTTGAAATGGACCGATCACTTATCGCCATTCAAGGACCGTCAGCTGAGGCCATCGTTTCAGCCCTCGCCCCTGAAGCGGCTGACCTGAAGTTCATGGAAACCGCCGTGATGGGCCTGATGGGGTCGGATTGTCGCGTGTCGCGTCTTGGCTACACTGGCGAGGATGGATACGAGATTTCGCTACCCAATGATCGCGCCATTGAAATTACCCGTAAATTCCTTGAACATCCAGATCTTGAACCAGCGGGCCTTGGCGCGCGTGACAGCCTGCGCCTTGAAGCCGGGCTTTGCCTTTATGGCAATGACATTGATAATGACACCTCTCCGGTTGAGGCCAATCTGGTTTGGGCCATGCAAAAAGCACGCCGCGAGGCTGGCGGATTTCCGGGCGCTGACCGGATTTTGAACGAATTGGCCAATGGCCCGTCGCGCCGCCTTGTTGGCATAAAACCCGAGGGCCGCGCCCCCGCGCGCCGTGGCGTTGAGGTTACCGATGCAGACGGCAATATCATTGGCTCCATCACCTCAGGCGGCTTTGGCCCCACATTCGACGGCCCCGTTTCAATGGGGTATGTCGCTGTTGCCCACAGCATTGAGGGCACCGCTGTCAACCTGCTTATCCGTGGCAAATCCATGCCCGCAACCATCATCAAACTGCCCTTTGTGGCCCAAAATTACAAACGCTAGAAAAGGAATTTCCAATGGCAACTTATTACTCCGAAGAACATGAATGGCTGGACGTTGATGGCGAAACCGCCACGCTTGGCATCACCAAACACGCCGCTGAGGCCTTGGGCGAAGTGGTTTTCGTTGAGCTAAAAGAAGCAGGGGACACTTTTGACAAAGACGACGAAATCGGCGTTGTCGAAAGCGTCAAGGCCGCGTCAGAACTTTATGCGCCACTAGCCGGTGAAATCACCGAGGCCAACACAACTTTGGAAGACAACCCCGGCGCGGTCAACGAAGACCCCGAGGGTAACGCGTGGTTTTACAAGATCAAACTGGATGACGTGGCCGAGCTTGAAGGCCTGATGGATGAAAACGCTTACAAAGCTTTCATTGCATAAAAAGGAAATTACCATGCCGTTTGAGTTGACCCCCTACACCCCGTATGATTTTGCCAATCGCCGCCATATCGGGCCATCCTCCACAGAAATGCAGGAGATGCTGGACGTTATCGGGGTGGGGTCGCTGGACGATCTGATCAACCAAACGGTGCCGGAAAGCATCCGCCAAAAAACCCCGCTGGTGCTGCAAAAAGCCATGTCAGAGCGCGACTTGCTGCACCACATGCGCGAGGTGATCAAAAAGAACAAAGTCCTGACATCATTGATCGGTCAGGGCTATTACGGCACCATGACCCCGCCGGTTATTCAACGCAATATTCTGGAAAACCCAGCGTGGTATACCGCCTATACCCCCTATCAGCCCGAAATCGCCCAAGGGCGGCTTGAGGCGCTGTTGAATTTCCAGACCATGGTCAGCGACCTGACAGGACTTGAAATTGCCAATGCCAGCCTGCTGGACGAGGCCACCGCCGCGGCAGAAGCCATGGCCATGGCCAAACGCGGCAGCAAATCCAAGGCGAGTGCGTTTTTTGTTGATGAAAACTGTCATCCCCAAACCATCGCCGTGATCAAAACCCGGGCTGAACCAATGGGCATCGACATCATTGTCGCCAACCCGGAATCCGATATGGACGCTAAGGCCGTATTTGGCGCGATTTTCCAATATCCCGGCACCTATGGCCGCGTGCGCGATTTTACGCCCTGCATTGCAGCACTGCACGAACACAAAGC
>CAZSSS010000474.1:0-1864 GCA_964609255.1 uncultured Rhodobacterales bacterium | reverse complement strand
TATGTTTGCGGGCGATTCAAGCAAAGGGGCGCAACGCTGGCTGGACCTTGGGTTTATGAATCTTCAGCCCTCAGAGGTTATGAAAATTGCGGTCGTTATGGTTTTGGCGCTTTATTATGACTGGCTTGGGCCAGAAAAAGTATCACATCCGTTTTGGGTTATCTTGCCGCTTGGGTTGATAATAGTGCCGACAGCGCTGGTTTTTATACAGCCCGATCTTGGGACATCCATTTTGATTGTTCTAAGCGGTGGTGTTGTTATGTTTTTGGCTGGCGTCAGCCTGTGGTATTTTGTTGCGGCTTTATCCGCGGCGGCTGCTGTTATTTTTGCGGTGCTACAATCACGCGGAACCGGGTGGCAAATCTTGAATAATTATCAATACAGCCGCATTGATACCTTTCTTGATCCCTCGCTGGACCCGTTGGGGAACGGGTATCATATAACCCAAGCAACAATCGCTTTGGGGTCGGGTGGGATTTCGGGCCGTGGGTATATGCAGGGCACCCAAAGCCGGCTTGGTTTTTTGCCCGAAAAACATACAGATTTCATTTTCACAACACTGGCGGAGGAATTTGGTTATGTCGGCACAACCATATTATTGGCGCTGTATGCCCTGATCATGTTTTTTTGCATTTCGGCAGCCATTAAAAACCGTGACCGTTTTTCAGCCCTGCTTATTGGCGGTATTTCCGCGACCTTCTTTTTCTTTTTTGCGGTGAATATGGCAATGGTCATGGGGTTAATACCGGTTGTCGGCGTGCCTTTGCCTTTGGTATCTTATGGCGGTTCTGCAATGCTGGTATTGCTTGGCGCGTTTGGGTTGATCCAATCAGCGCATATCCACCGGCCAAGGGGGTTATTGTGACAACAATTCTTTATGCCGGAAATCCAGAAGACTGGGCAGACTATGCAAAATATGTCCCCGCCGCGCTTAAACCCATGGGGATTAACGCAACAATGGTGCAAAGCTGCCCGCCTCAACAGGTTGATTACATCGTATTCAGCCCCACTGGCCCGGTGTCCGATTTTACGCTTTATCCCAATCTCAAGGCGGTGCTTAGCCTTTGGGCCGGTGTTGAGAAAATCATTGGAAACAAGACATTGCAGGTTCCCCTGACCCGAATGGTTGATGATGGGTTACGCCAAGGTATGCAAGAATGGGTTACGGGGCATGTGCTGCGGCATCATCTTGGCATGGACACCCATATTTTAAATCAAGACGGTATTTGGCGACACAGCCCCCCGCCTTTGGCCCAGCAACGCACCATCGGAATTCTGGGCATAGGAGAGTTGGGCCAAGCCTGCGCAAAAAGCCTGCGGTTCTTAAATTTTAACGTAATGGGTTGGAGCAGAACCATCAAAGATATTGACGGTATCGACTGTTATTCAGGGGTGAACGGCCTGAATGATATTCTGGCAAGGTCTGATATTCTGGTTTTATTGTTGCCCCAAACACCCGAAACCAAACATATTATCAATGCTGATACTTTGGCAAAATTGCCAAAAGACGCGGTTATCATTAACCCGGGACGCGGGCCATTGATTGATGATAATGCGCTGATCGCGGCGCTGGATTCGGGGCATATCCAACATGCAACACTGGATGTTTTCAACACCGAGCCGCTGCCACCCTCACATCCGTTTTGGGCACATCCACAGGTAACCGTAACCCCGCATATCGCATCAGACACCCGCAGCATCACCGCTGCCAAAGTGATTGCGACCAATATTTACCGGTGTGAAACCGGTCAGGAATTGCTTTATCAGGTAAATAAAACCGCGCAGTATTAACGCAATTTTGGCGGCTTGTCCGGGTCCATTCCCGGCGCAGGCATGTCTGCTGACCTTGGCAAAATCAGTTGCG
>CAZSSS010000473.1:0-1868 GCA_964609255.1 uncultured Rhodobacterales bacterium | reverse complement strand
AAAACCAGCCGCCCAGGTCGCGGCTAACGACATTGGTGTGTTTGCCCTGCCAGCCCAGCCCCGCCGCCTGCGCCAGCGGTTTTTCCATCACCGGTGCGGTATCAACAAACACTTTGATATCGCAGGGTTGCTGTTCAATCAGCCACCGCCCCAACCGTTTCAGGCGCTTTTTGACAGGGTCGTGATAATCGCGGTTGCGTGCATAAACCGAGATTGACCCCCGGTCCGGCATTTCCAACAACCGCAACGGGTCTTCGTCTGGCCCGTAATTCTGTGCCAGCATGATCACTGATTTGGCCTCGGGCCATAATGCGGCCGGGTTACCACGCCAATTCACCCGCTCATTCATCCAGCCCATTTGCCCGTGATAGCCGTTTTTCAGAAATTCATCCAACCGCCCGGCAGTGGCCGGAACCGCATCAGGTGCGCAAATGCCGACCTGTTCAAACCCGACCGCAACCGCCTGTTCGCGCAGCGACTGGGCAAGGTTTTGCATCTAAAAGTCCAGATTGGAATAATGGTCTGGTGGCACAAAACCAGGCAGTTGATCACGCAGAATATCGCGAAATGCCGGGCGCGACTTGATCTTGGCATACCAGTCTTTGACATTACGATTGCGCAGCCAGTCGATATCATTCACATAATCCAGCGTGCTGAAATGCGCCGCCGCGGTGAAATCGGCAATGGTCATCATATCGCCAGCCAACCAGCGCCGCCCTTCCAGCAACCAGCCCATATAATCAATATGGTATTTGATGTTTTTGGACCCCGCCTTGATGTTTTTACTGTCAGGGTAACCGCCACCCATCAGTTTTTTATGCACGCGTTCATAAACCAGATTGGCCGTGACCTCATGGTGGAATTTATCATCAAACCAGTATGTCAGCCGCCGTGCTTCGGCGCGTTCAGCCGGGGTGCGAGGCAGCAGAACCGGGGTTGGATGGGTTTCCTCGATATATTCAAAAATAGCATTGGATTCCGCCAGTATCAGCCCGTCCATCCGCAACATTGGCACCTTGCCTGAGGGGTTCAGCCGCAGATATTCGAGGTTCTTTTCCCAGTATTTTTCTTCAACCAGATCAACCTCGATCTTTTTCTCAGCCAGAACCAGCCGGATTTTACGGCAAAAGGGCGAAAGCGGAAGATGATATAGTCGGCGCATAAAAAATCCAAAACAAGTGCCACACCTTATTAGCCGCGACATGCGCAAATTTTCAAGTGCTTGCGGCGAAAATTAGCCTAAGAAACGGTTGAATACCTTGTCAGCCGGAATAAGAATGTCATTTGTTACGTCACCAATCAGGCGATGTCCGCAAAAAGCCATGGTCAGATCCAGTTCTTTTTGGATGATTTCCAGCGCCCGCGTCACCCCTTGTTCACCCATTGCACCCAAGCCATACAGGAACGCGCGGCCAATATACGTGCCTTTGGCCCCCAGCGCGATGGCCTTCAACACATCCTGCCCGCTCATGATGCCGCTATCCATATGGATCTCGATCTGGTCCCCCACGGCCGCAACCACCGAGGGCAGAATTTCAATCGCCGAAAGCGCCCCGTCAAGCTGTCGCCCACCGTGATTAGACACAATAATTGCATCCGCTCCGGATTTCACCGCCAGTTTTGCGTCATCAGCGTCCAATATGCCCTTGATAATCAACTTACCGCCCCAGCGATCCTTGATCCATTGGACATCATCCCAATTCAATGCCGGATCAAACTGTTTATTTGTCCAATCCGCCAATGTGCCCATTTTGTCAGCGCCATCCACATGGCCCACAATATTGCCAAAACCATGCCGTTTGGTGCCCAGCATCCCCAGCCCCCACCGGACTTTGGTCGACATATTCACAATATTGCGCAGGGTTGGC
>CAZSSS010000472.1:0-1872 GCA_964609255.1 uncultured Rhodobacterales bacterium | reverse complement strand
TTCCATGCCAACCGCAAAGGCAGCGTTCACCGCATCTGACCAAAGCAGATCAGCCCGCTCCACCGGGTCCAGCATCACAAAATTGGCTTTCAGCTTGGCCTCGTAATCCTCAAAACTGGAAACAGAAAACCGCCCCGAACCCATAAACCGATGCCCCTCGGTGCTGTCGCCCGACACAATCCCGTCGATCTCAACTGGCACAACCTCAACGCCTTCTTTGTTTCCTAAAATACTCAAAATCGAATGGAGCGGGCGCACCCAGCGCAGGCCACCTGCCCCCCAGCGCATGGATTTAGGCCATGGGAATTTCCGCACCGTTGCCTCAATCACCTCAGCAATAATATCCGCCGCCAAGCGCCCCGGCTTTTCAATCACCGCCATATAGAAATCGCCCTTAGGCGTTTCCATCACAGTAAGATCTTCGCGCAAAACTCCGGCACCGCGCAAGAAACCCTCAACCGCTTTGTCCGGCGCGCCAACCTTTGGCCCGCGCCGTTCTTCGCGTAAAGTTGGCGACTCCGCCAGCAATCCAACCACCGAAAGCACCAACCGCCGAGGCGTCACAAATGCCGCCGCAGATTCATAAGTCAGGCCAGCATCCACCAACCCGTTGGTGATCAGCTTTTGCAAATCCTCAGCCGCGCGTTTTTGCATCCGCGCCGGGATTTCTTCGGAAAATAGTTCTAACAGCAGATCAGCCATGATTATTCCTGATATTTTTCATTTAACTGACGCCACTGATACGCGCGCCCATCGGGGTAAACCGCAACAACGCGGTCCATGCCGTCTTTTTCGCCAATCGCCACCAAATATGCCATCGCCGCGCCGCTTTCCAGATCAGCCGTCAGCGCCACCGGATCAAAGCAGGTAAACCAGTTTGGCGGTGTTAAGGGCGTCGGTTTGGCGGGGGCGGCGACACCCGTAAATTCGGCAGGATCAACAGTGAAACAGCCACGCAATTTCAAACCGGAGCTATCCGCATCAATGCCGTCATAATTGCTTATCGCAACGTCGCGACCTTCAACCGTGATGGACGTTAGGCCCGTAACCTTTTGATAATACCCGTAATATTGCGAATAATACAACAAAACACCAAAGATGACCAGAAACGCCACCAAGCCACCCGAAACTAATTTTCCGCTCATGTCATTGTCCTAACATGGCAATTACGCCAAGCAATTGTATGACCGGAGGCGGAAGTGTTGCGATAACAACCGACGTCACAGCGGTAATCAAACCAAAAACAGTCATGCCGCGCCCCCCGCTTCGGTCTGCACAAACGCATCTGCGCACATTTTTGTCAGCGCCCGAACCCGCCCGATATAAGCCTGACGTTCGGTCACCGAAATAACGCCGCGCGCGTCAAGCAAATTAAAAACATGGCTGGCTTTGATCGCCTGATCATAGGCCGGATGCGCCATAATAATGCGTTTGCCGGTTTTTGGATCATCGGCGGGCTGGTCAATAATGCGCGCGCATTCCGCCTCGGCGTCCATGAAATGTTGCAGTAACATATCGGTGTTGGCCACGTCAAAATTCCAACGGGAATATTCCTGTTCGGTCTGTTTAAAAATATCGCCGTAACTCAGCGAATTGGGTGATTGCGGGTCATTAAAGGGCATGTCCATCACATGGTCTATGCCCAAAACATACATCGCGAGGCGCTCTAGCCCATAGGTCAATTCACCCGATACCGGCTTACAATCATACCCCGCAACCTGCTGAAAATAAGTAAATTGGCTGACTTCCATGCCGTCGCACCAGACCTCCCATCCCAGACCCCACGCGCCCAATGTCGGCGATTCCCAGTCATCCTCAACAAAGCGAATATCGTGCAGGTCCATATCAATGCCGATGGCCTCTAGCGACCCA
>CAZSSS010000471.1:0-1876 GCA_964609255.1 uncultured Rhodobacterales bacterium | reverse complement strand
ACAGCATGGTAATGGCCAACACCCATTTGCTTGCATCCCCCAAACCGGAGAAATTACCATCCGGCCCGATAATTGGCCCCAACCCCGGCCCGATATTGGCCAGCGCCGTTGCCGCACCGGAAATTGCGGTAATGGTATCCAAGCCCATCATTGCCAACACAACAGAAATCACCGCCAGCGTCAGCATGAACATAACAAAAAAGGCCATCACCGAGGAGAGGACATCATCGCCAACCGGCCGCCCCTCATAGCGCAGACCAAACACGCCATTGGGGCTGTGAACCCGTTTTATCTGCTCTCTGATTGAGGCAAAAAGCAACTGAAACCGGAACACTTTGATTGAGCAGCACGTAGACCCGGCACAACCGCCGATCAGCCCCATCAAAAAGAACATCATTACAGGAAACGAACCCCAAAGCTGATAGTTCTCAGAGGCATAACCCGTGCCGGTCATGATCGATGTGACGTTAAATAACGTGGAGCGAAAAGATGTCGAAAACGGGTCCCCATTGGCATAAAGCCGGTAAATGGCCATCATCAGGATAATGCCAAAAAGAACAGTCAGGAAACTGCGTATCTGGCTGTCGCGCCACATGGGTTTGGCGGTTCCGGCAAGCAGTTGGATATACCGCACAAAAGGCAGGCTCGCCAATATCATAAACACCGCTGCAACATATTCTGCCGGGCCGCGAAACGCTGCAAAAGACGCGTCATGGCTGGAAAACCCGCCCGTTGCCAGTGTTGTCAGCGCGTGGTTCATCGCATCAAAACTGCCCATACCAGCGATCACATACCCCAAGTAACAGGTCACGGTCAGCGACAGGTAAACGATGGAAATCTGGGTGGCGATCTCTCCGGCGCGGGGCAGAATTTTGCCAAATGTATCAAAGCCCTCGGATCGAAATATTTGCATGCCGCCAACCTTGAGCGTTGGTAAAAACGCCATCGCAACAACAATAATTCCGACGCCACCAAACCATTGCAAAAGACTGCGCCATAAAACCGTGCCTACGGGCATGTCGTCAATGCCCACGAATACCGTTGAACCGGTTGTGGTCAGGCCTGACATGGCCTCAAAAAATGCATCGGTGTAACTGACGTCTGGTGCGCCAATAACAAAAGGCAACGCCCCGAAAAACGGCAAAACAAGCCAGGAACCAACGGTTAGCATAAATGTTTGTTGCAAGTTCAGCGAGGCCGTGCGCGAATTTGCGCTGGCCAATGCAATGGCACCGCCGGTCAATAAAGTCAGCAACGCCGAAACCGCAAAGGTTTCAGATTGCCCGTTGCCAGCCATTAAATCAGCCAAAAACGGCAGCAGCATCGTGGCACCAAGGGCAGCAATCAGCAGCCCTATAATATAGCCGACAGGACGGAAATCTAACATATCATAGGCGTGCCTTTTGCGCGCCCCGCTGTCAAGCGCTGGAATTGTTTGAGGCTCATTCGACCCATCCGGCGTCGCACTTACAAATCGGGAAAAGTGTAACAGCCACTTTGAGTCAGTTCGCCAACCACAACAGAATAATTCGGGCCGGGGTTCATAACAAATGTCTGGATATTGGTGATTTTGCGCATGCAGGCATCAGATGTTTCTTGCTCCATACCCACGCCGTCCACGTAAATATCCAGCCAAGGCAGGCCGTCTTTGCCAGAATGACACGGCCCGTCCTGCGGGCTGGCCGCAACTGCGCATGTGTCTTCGACAATGGCATATTTACGAAGATGCGGCAGATAAAACCGCGTGCCTGCCGGAAAATCGAGATTATTACTTTGGCCTTCCAGAACATGCCCGACCGCAAGGGTGATCGGGTCGGAAAAAGTGCCAACACCACCCGCAAAATCGTGGGTTTGCGGGTGTGATACTTGTGCAGTG
>CAZSSS010000470.1:0-1877 GCA_964609255.1 uncultured Rhodobacterales bacterium | reverse complement strand
CAGCTCACGGGTTTGGTGGCCGTTATCGGTGCTGATATACCAGCCCGGCGGCGGTAAAACTGTAAACTCGTATTGGCCCAATGTTGATAAAGGCGCGCCCTCAACGCTATTTGATGCTGCGAAATTGGCAAACCCGTTCAGATTACTGCGCGAGGCCGCCCGCGCTGCGCCATCAAAACCCAGCGCAACAACAATATCAACAAAGGCTCTGTCAGCCATATCATACACGCCATTGGCGTTTAGATCATGAAAAACATATGTAGAAATGTTGGTTTTAGAATCGCTGGTGGTCCAGTCATCGCGGATTGGGTAAAAGGCGCTATTGGTTTGTCCGAAAATAAGTTGCGGAGACAGTATAGCGACCAAAAATACAATAATGCGAAATTTCACAAAATTCCAAGCCTATATATGGAAAAGCCCCGCTAAGGGGCCTTTCCGATTAATTATCTTTGGCCGTTTTCATTACCATTTCCGTTGCCGTTGCCGTTGCCGGAATCGGTTGAAATAGCAAATGCCAAAAGCGCCAGAATGATAATTGGCACAATCCAGCTGCCAGATCCGCCCATTGTGGAGGTTTCATCAATCATGGCTACTTCGGGTGGCGTATAAACCAGGCTGCCAGCCGCAGCAGATGTTGCGCTGAGTGTTGCAACAAAAAGTGTCGTAATCTTTTTCATGTCCGTATTCCTTGAACTTGTTAATCGGTTATTGATTAAGGAAATGTTAACACCGTCCGGCACATGTGGCAATTCAAAATTTCTGGCCAAATGCAATTTTTCTAAAGGCCAGAAATTCCGTTATTTTTTATTGGCCATCAATGACCACCAGCCACGTTTTTTGGATTCATCGGGCTTTTCATCACCAGATGCTGCTTTTTGGGCGGGTGCAGCGGCCACAGGTTCAATGTCTGAACTGGGTGCTTTTGCGGTCGCCCGCGCACGTTTTTTAGGTTTTTCCGGGGCCGCATCAACGGGGGGTGTCGCTGGTGCAGTAACATTTGATTCTTGCGGCTCAACCGGTTTGCGGGTTCTGCGCCGAGACCGTGGTTTTTTCGGTGCTTCCTCGGTTGCTTTTGTTGCTGGCGCGGCCTCAGCCGGCTCAGCGGGTTTTGCTTCAGCCTCGGAATTATCCTTATTGTTCTGATCTTCATCACGGTTTCGCCCCCCCCGACGGCGACGGCGACGGCGTTTTTTGGGCTGATCTTCGGTGCTGTCGGCCTCCGGTGTTGATTCGGGGGCTTCTTGAACCTCTGGAAATTCTTCCATGGTGATGATCGGCAATGATTCAGGAATAGGCACAATGCGCGAGGCAACTTTAAATTTCTCAAACCGGTATTCGGGGGAAATCAGTGACGGGTCAGCCTCAATTCGGACGGATAATCCAAACCTGCT
The DNA here is from genome assembly GCA_964609255.1 of uncultured Rhodobacterales bacterium. GTDB lineage: Bacteria > Pseudomonadota > Alphaproteobacteria > Rhodobacterales > Rhodobacteraceae > UBA3077. Next base: position 486 of record CAZSSS010000470.1, on the reverse strand, counting down.
TTCGATCATACCCACATGTTCGCGTTTGGAATTAAGCATGTAATTTGCGATGCTTACCGGCGCTGTAACCAATACTTCTTTGGAACGCTGGCGCACGGCTTCTTCTTCCAGCTCTCGCAGAATTGCCAGTGCCATGCTGTCGTTGGAACGGGTTATGCCGGTGCCGTGGCAATGCGGGCAAGGCATGGTTGAGGCCTCCAGCATGCCGGGGCGCAAGCGTTGGCGTGACATTTCCATCAGGCCAAAGCTGCTGATCCGGCCCACCTGAATGCGCGCCCGGTCAGATTTCAACCGATCCTTCATGCGTTTTTCAACCGCAGAATTGTTACGGCGATCCTCCATGTCGATGAAATCGATCACGATCAGACCCGCAAGATCCCGCAGGCGCAATTGGCGCGCGACTTCTTCGGCTGCTTCCAAATTGGTCTTAACGGCCGTGTCTTCAATGGTTTTTTCTTTGGTCGCGCGGCCAGAGTTAACATCGAT
>CAZSSS010000469.1:0-1882 GCA_964609255.1 uncultured Rhodobacterales bacterium | reverse complement strand
ACTTTATTACAAATAACACCAAAGAAATTTCGGCTAAATACGCATGGTCTGATGATGATTTCGCCGCCTATTCACATGCCGCCATCGAACATGCAGGCTTATATTATAAAAATGTAGGAAAAGGAGGAGCAAAACTCCAGTTCCGGCGTCGGCTGATCCTTAATTTTGGTCCAACATTTTTTACACTAATCGCGTTTTTTCTTATACGAATACTTTCTGATATCCCGATTATAGACTTTCTGCCTCCTGCAGGAATTTTCTTACTTGGATCAATAGTCTATTTATCAACGAGCTTTTCAATTCGGATTTATTTTTGGCTTATGAAGAGAACCGGCGAAATAGGTTTTCAAACATTATTTGACGAAAGTAAGGGCATTCCTTTTACATTTCGTATACTTATTGACGGCTGTAAGCTGGAATCTGAAAAAAGTGAAACCAAGCTTTTTTGGCGAGAATCGCCACCTCGAGTCGAACAGTTTGGCAAGCATCTTCTTATTTTTCATCCCGAGTCTTTTTTTGTAATTCCTGTTAATGCGTTCAACTTTTCAGTTGATCGTGTCATTGCCGAATTAAAAAAGTATCCTCAATTAATCTAATTGCAATCATTATGTCATGGATAACACCCACCCAACGCCACTTGACCACCCACCATCGGTTTCCTACACTAAACTGAACGCTCATTCACTTGGGAAATGCTATGTCGATAAAACTCATACTGCTATTACTGTCCGTCATTGCGTTTATCACCTTAAACAGCAAGTTTCTGCGCGACGATCCGGAATACCGAAAACAAAGCGCTGAGCAAAAAATGTTTGCGGATCCGCTGGGCATCAAGCGTTTCAAAAAACAACCGAAAAAGATGGCGATTCTAACTGCGGTGCTGGTTGGCCCTGTGCTTTGTTATCAGGTTTTTATTGCCTATATCGCCGGATAACCCATGGATTTTGCCCTTTCAGACGAACAGCAGATGATTTTTGATATGGCCTATGATTTTGGCCAAGCTGAAATCGCGCCAAACGCCCAGCAATGGGAACTTGACGGCACCATCCCCAAAAAGCTGTGGCCTGAAATTGCGGCGCTTGGTTTTGGCGGGCTTTATGTGTCTGAGGCATACGGTGGTTCGGGCCTGTCGCGGCTTGATGCGACCCTGGTTTTTGAGGCTTTGGCCATGGCCTGCCCCGCCGTTGGCTCATTCCTGTCGATCCATAATATGTGCGGCGGCATGATTGATAAATTTGGCAATGACGCCGCCAAACAAAAATGGCTGCCCGACCTTTGCTCAATGGAAAAGGTGTTTTCCTATGCGCTGACCGAACCGGGCAGCGGCTCGGATGCCAGCGCTTTGCGCACCAAGGCTGACAAAACCAATGCCGGGTATACCTTGAACGGCACCAAGGCGTTCATATCTGGCGGCAATTATTCCGACGCGTATCTGACCATGGTGCGCACCGGTGAAGACGGCCCCAAGGGCATTTCATCGGTGATAGTAGAGGCCGGAACAGACGGCCTGTCATTTGGGGCGTTTGAGCGCAAAATGGGCTGGTTGGCGCAACCCACAGCGCAGGTGCAATTTAATGATTGCGCCATACCTGCCGATAATCTGATCGGCGAGGAAGGCGTAGGCTTTTCATACGCAATGGCCGGGTTGGACGGCGGGCGTTTAAACATTTCCGCCAGCGCACTTGGCGGCGCGCAGCAAGCGTTGAATATTGCGCTGAATTACATGGGTGAGCGCAAGGCATTTGGCAAAACCATCGACCAATTCCAAGCCCTGCAATTTCGCATCGCAGATATGGAGACCGAACTGCAAGCCGCGCGAACCTTCCTGCGCCAAGCCGCGTGGAAGCTTGATACAGGCGCAAGCGACGCCAGCAAATTCTGC
>CAZSSS010000468.1:0-1890 GCA_964609255.1 uncultured Rhodobacterales bacterium | reverse complement strand
CTGCCTGCGCACCTACATGGTTTTTATGGGCAGCTAAAGACAACCAACGAGCGCTAAGCAAGAGATTTGATTCAACACCATTTCCCTCGAGATATAAAATTCCAACACGATATTGGGCGTCCGCATCGCCAAAATATGAAGCTGCGTGGAACAAAAGTGCCCGTGCCTGCTCCTCATCGGCTTCAATACCGGCACCGGGAAGACCAACGCGGTAATAATCACCAATTTTTACAAATGACCGGGCAACTATATCGGCTTCCAGAGAATGGGGCGGGGCATCGGCATTTTCATTGGCAATTTGTGAAAAATACCCGAACGCACGGACCTGATCCTTCTCCACACCAATGCCGTTTTCATACATTTCTGCCAGCCGCCAAAGCGCCAGAGGCTGGCCCGTTTCAGCGGCCCCCTCAAGAACACTCATCATGTCTTCGCTGGACACACCATTTGCAGCTCCCTCAAACAGACTGCTGAACTGTGCCGCCGCTTTTATTGTGCTTTGCGCGTTTGCCAAATGGGGTGCGGCCATTAATGCCGCCCCAAAAACAAGGCAAAAGAAAATTCGCCTTGCTTTAGGAATACAAACCCCGATGTGGCTAGATATCAGCATAGCACGCCTTTTCGCCTTTAGCGCCCGGGTTCGTTAGCGCGCCATAACGGGCATCACCAACAAGTTGGGCATATTTCCAAATAGCACCGGAACCAAAACTGCTTTCCCGCGGTTTCCAGCTTTCTTTGCGTTTAGCGAGTTCTTCATCGCTCAAATCCACGGATATGGTGCCCTCAACAGCATCAATAGAGATCATGTCGCCATTTTCGATCAAAGCGATGGGGCCGCCCTTGGCCGCCTCTGGCCCAACGTGACCAATGCAGAACCCGCGTGTTGCGCCCGAGAAACGACCATCGGTAATCAGAGCAACCTTGTCTCCCGCTCCCTGACCATAAAGAGCGGCGGTTGTTGCCAGCATTTCGCGCATGCCGGGGCCACCAATCGGTCCCTCATAGCGGATAACAAACACGTCACCATCGCTATACTGTTTTTTGGTAACCGCTTCAAAACAGTCTTCTTCATTATCAAAGCAAATAGCGGGGCCAGTGAATTTCAGGTTTTTCATGCCCGCAACTTTTACGATAGCCCCATCGGGGGCCAAATTGCCCTTTAGCGTTACAACGCCGCCGGTTGGGGTGATTGGGTTAGAGGTTGGGCGCACCACGTCCTGCGCATCATTCCATTTTACCTTTTCCATATTTTCAGCAATTGTGCGGCCGGTTACGGTCATGCAATCGCCGTGCATATATCCCCCGTCGAGCAAAGCCTTCATCAGAATCGGAATGCCGCCAGCTTCAAACATGTCTTTGGCCACATATTTTCCGCCCGGTTTCAGATCGGCAATATAGGGGGTTTTCTTGAAGATTTCGCCCACGTCGAAAATATCAAAATCAATACCACATTCATTGGCAATGGCAGGCAAATGCAGAGCCGCATTTGTTGAACCGCCGGAGGCTGCAACAACCGTTGCGGCATTTTCCAACGCCTTGCGCGTAACGATATCACGGGGACGCAGATTAAGTTTTATCAGTTCCATGATTTGCTCGCCAGCCGTCATGCAAAACTGGTCACGAATTTCATATGGAGCAGGCGCCCCAGCAGAATAGGGCAAAGCCAGACCAATGGCTTCGGATACGGTGGCCATGGTGTTGGCAGTAAACTGACCGCCACACGCCCCGGCAGAAGGACAGGCGACCTGTTCAAGCTCTTCCAGGTCTTCGTCGGACATATTACCCACCGAATGGTGACCCACAGCTTCAAACACGTCTTGCACGGTTACCGGATTGCCACGGAACTGGCCGGGCAAAATCGAACCGCCATAAAGAAAGATCGAGGGCACA
>CAZSSS010000467.1:0-1897 GCA_964609255.1 uncultured Rhodobacterales bacterium | reverse complement strand
ATCATATCCGAATATTGCGGGCCGTTAAAATCAGGTTCTACGGCTGCGGTATGAATAAGCATCATGCCCATGTCTTCAAGACGCATCCGCTCAAGCTCACGGTCAATAAAGTTGCTTTCTTTAATATATTCCTGCGCTTCGGCTGTCACGGTCCAGTCCAAAAATGCTTGGGCTTCGGCGTTTAACGGGCCAGGCCGCGTATAAGCATACAAGCGGCGCGACAGTGCATAACCCTCTATTTTCATGCGAAAATCTGTTGGGGGGGAAAGCAAACCGCAGCTTTCGCGGATCGATAAAAGGTTCACATCATTGGTGCGCGCCAACCAGCGCCCGACAAAACCAATGCCGCCGCGATCTGCCATCACTGAATCAACCATATCCTGATACGCGCTCCACCGAACCACTTGGGCCGTTTCGTCACGCCCAAAGGGGCGCACCAGCGCATCCATCATCACCGCGCGGTCGCCAGACCCTTCGCCAAACGAGTTTACCGAAATGGGAAAGTTACCACCGCCAAGTTCAAGCCAATTTGTGATTTCACCAGCCCAGATCCTTGAGATTTCTTCCCCTGTCAGGTTACGCACGGGGTTATCGGGGTGGGTAATCATGACGATCCCGTCAACACCCAGCACAAGTTCCTGGTCCGTGTCGCGAATATCAGGAAGGCCCACCGCCGCGAATTTCGCCAGGTCGCTGCCTTTCATGCGGCGATCTGCAACGCCGATATCAGCGCTACCGTCTGCCAGCGCCGAAAAGGCACTGCCAGAGCCACGCGCCTGAAGATCAATCTCAGCCCGTAACGTGCCATCCGCGTTTGTCAAAATGGCAATGCGTTCCGCCGCATCATCGGTTTCCAGCAGTTCATAACTGGCCCCAACGGATAAAGCATACCCGCGCAGCAAATTCGGTATCAGCGTGGTCCCCACCGTCCGGGAGCCATAAATGCCAAATTTCGGATCAACAGGGTTCAACCACGAGCACCCGGACACACAAGTAGACAGATCAATTTGAATCTGCAAAACACCAAGGCCCCGCACATCCAAAAAGTAAAATCCATCCCGGATCTCTTTAAGTTCGCCGGTTAGTTCAACGCCACCATCACTTGATGCTATTGTTACAATCGGCAGCTCTTGCGCGGCTGCCGCGCTCGCAATAAATGAGATTTTCAATACCAGTAAGGTCAGAAATATCTTTTTTGCTGTGTCTGTAAAAAGACGGAATCCATTGAGGGATTTTACAATAACCATAATCAGTTACACCTATATTTAAGTTTTATAATTCCGCCATCTACACAAACTTTAGTTTAACTTCAACCCAAAAGTTGAAAAAGAATGAAGCCCACCCCAAGGTTTGTTGGTATTCCGACATAACGTCAGAACATCGCCATGCCGCCATTGATATGCAGGGTTTGCCCGGTGACATAGCCAGCTTCTGGTGAAGCAAGATATAATGCAGAGGCCGCGATCTCGTCTGATGTGCCCATCCGGCCCATGGGCACGCCAGTCAGCAATGCCGATTTCTGCTCATCGCTCAACTTATCGGTCATTGCGGTGGTGATAAACCCCGGTGCAATCGCGTTAACTGTAATTCCGCGGCTTGCGACCTCCTGTGCCACAGATTTCCCCAAGCCGATCACCCCGGCTTTGGAGGCCGCATAATTCGCCTGCCCCGGATTGCCTGTAACGCCAACAATGCTGGAAATATTGATAATCCGCCCCCAGCGAGCTTTCATCATGGGGCGCATAACAGCCCGCATCAATATCATGGTTGAGGTCAGGTTGATGTCCAGCACCGTGTCCCATTCCTCGTCTTTCATCCGCATAAACAGGTTATCTTTGGTTATGCCAGCGTTATTCACCAGAATATCCAAACCACCCATCGCCTCAATGGCTGCCTT
>CAZSSS010000466.1:0-1901 GCA_964609255.1 uncultured Rhodobacterales bacterium | reverse complement strand
GCAGACCAGCGGGCCGGGTCACCTTCAACCAGCAACCGGCGAATTTCTTCGGCCCCGGTTGATCCGCCGGGTTCGCGCGTTAACACAACATCATGGCCTTTATCACGCAAGGTTGCGGCCAAACGATGTGCTTGCGTTGATTTTCCTGAACCATCCGCGCCCTCAAATGTCAGAAAAAATCCACCACGTTTCACAGCGGATCATCTTGAAAAATGCGGTGTCGTATTACGCCAAAAGCAGTTGTAAAACGCGCGCCGAATCCGGCGGCTCCAACATCGCTTGTTGCCGCCAAAGGAAAGCGCTGCGGCCCCATATCGGGTATGTTGATGACCAGCTCTCCCAGCATTTCGCCAGCAGATATCGGGGCGGCAATGGGACCATCAAAGACAACATGGGCGGTCACATTCGGAATGGAACGATACGGCAACAGCATGGAAATATCTTCCACGGGGGCCATGCCAACGCTGGCTTTATCCCCCAGCCACACGTCGGCGGTTGCTATTTCAGTATTGCCTGTAAAAAGTGTGGTCACCGCAAATTCACGAAACGCCCATGTCACAAGACGCTCGGCTTCGGCCTCTCGTGTTGCTGCGCTGTCAAGCCCGGTGATCATTACAATCACACGTCGGCCATTGCGAACAGCAGAGCCAACCAAGCCAAATCCGGCCTCTTGGGTATGGCCGGTTTTTAATCCGTCTGCGCCAATACCCAAAGCCAAAAGCGGGTTTCGGTTAAACCGGTTATTTGGCACACGATTGTCAAATTCAAATTCGGACAACGCAAAATAATGATAATACTGCGGAAAATGTTTGATAAGGCGGCGGGCGAGAAACACAAGATCACGGGCGCTCATCCGGTGGTTCGGGTCCGGCCATCCGGTGGAATTTGTGAATGTTGAATGTAACATCCCCAACTCTCGCGCGCGCTCATTCATCCGCAAAGCAAATTCCGCTTCGGAGCCAGCCAGCCCTTCGGCCAAAACAACGCTTGCGTCGTTTCCTGACAATACGATCACGCCTTTGATCAAATCCTCAACCGTGACCCGGTCGCGGGTATCAAGATACATCGATGATCCGCATGTCGTGGTGCCGCCGCAAAAATGCACTGCATGATCTGAAACGGCAAATTTATCGGTTAATAAAATCCGGCCAGAATCCAGCGCCTCAAACACCATGTTCAATGTCATCAATTTGGACATTGATGCCGGTGGCAGTGGTTCATCCTGGTTTTTGGCCAACAACACAGTGCCTGTGTCATAATCAACAACCAATGCGGCGCGGGCAGGCGTATCGAGCGCAAAAGCCTGTTGCGCCAGCGCAATAACCAGACCAGCAATTGTCAGGAGAATTTTCATATCCGTCTTTCTAGCCAAAAATAAAGGCGTCATTAAACCCGAGGCTTTTGATTATCCGAAGCCGCTCATCACGTTCAGCGGCGCTGCTTGCAGGCCCGGATACCACACGGTAAAGCGTGCGCTCGCCGGTGGTGTCACTGCGAACTTCTGCTAACACGCCTTCATTGCCCAAAATTGTCACAAGGTCTTTTGCATTTTGCTCAGATGAAAAAGTGCCGATTTGAATAAATGGTTTTGCAGGCGGTGGCCCGGCGGGAACCGGCGCAGGTGCCGGCGGGATTTCCTCAACGGTGTCTTCCTCAACGCGCGCCACCGGTGCGGGGACAAGTTCAACAACAGGTGCGGCAACCGGTGTGTCTGCCAACACTTCCTCAACAATTTCACCCAGTTCAACAGCTGCGACCACAGGTTCCGGCGCGAGTTCTGGTTCTGGCTCCGGCTCTGGCGCGATTTCAATGGTTTCGCGGCGCAGTGCAACAATGGCAATTTCGGTGGGGCTGCCTGCCAAAATACCTAAGGCAGATGCGGCATCTGACGACAGTTGAAT
>CAZSSS010000465.1:0-1909 GCA_964609255.1 uncultured Rhodobacterales bacterium | reverse complement strand
TCAGCGCATTCAACGCATTAGAGCGCGCGGCCGTCGCCCACCCCGACACTGGTGCCGGCGAAAACCCCGTCAACATCTGCGCTGTATTTTCAGCAGATTGTGCCATTATGCCACCTCGTTCAACAGATCAGCATAACCGTTGTTTTCAACCTCAAGCGCCAGTTCAGGCCCGCCGGATTTGATGATTTTACCATCGGACATGATATGCACAAAATCCGGTTTGATATGGTCAAGCAGCCGTTGATAATGGGTGATCACAAGGAAGGATCGTTTGCCATCGCGCAGCGCATTCACACCCGACGCCACCAGTTTCATGGCGTCAACGTCGAGGCCAGAGTCTGTTTCATCCAAGATACACATCTTGGGCTCCAGCATCGCCATTTGCAGAATCTCATTGCGTTTCTTTTCACCGCCCGAAAAGCCGACATTCACCGGCCGTTTCAGCATTTCCGCGTCGATTTTCAAGGCCTTGGCCTTTTCGCGCACCAGTTTCAGGAATGCGGCGGCGTTCAACTCCTCCTCGCCCCGCGCTTTGCGTTGTGAATTCACAGCAGTGCGCAAGAATGTCATATTGCCCACACCGGGAATTTCCACGGGGTATTGGAACGCCAAAAACAGCCCTGCCGCCGCGCGCTCATCGGGTTCCATATCCAGCAGGTTTTGGCCGTCAAGTTCAACCGAGCCTTCATCAACAACATAACCGCCCTTGCCCGAAACCACATAGGATGTGGTCGATTTGCCAGAGCCATTCGGCCCCATAATCGCATGCACCTCACCCGCGTTGATGGTCAGGTTCACGCCCTTCAGGATTTGTTTATCTTCCTCTTCCAGCGAGGCTTTCAGGTTTTTAATTGTAAGCATTTTATTTTCCTATCTCACTATTTTTTCAAATCCATCTGGAACGCGGATGTGATTGACCTCGCCAATTTTTCCAATCGATTCCAGCATTCCAACAGCCATGTGTTCAGAGTCGGGAGTTGACCTTAATAATTCTTCCCAAATTTGACGTCCCGTATGCCGTAGTTCAGCAAAAGCAGCAGCACGAGCTGTGTGAAGCCAAACCATAAGACCAGTTGCCGAACTAAAGTTTCCCTTTTTTTGATTGTCCCTAATTGCCGTGTTAAGATGAACAGTAATTTCGAGGTTAGAATTAACCCAATCAACAACATTATAAAGATCCATCCCCATGTCTTCGTAAATCTTAGCCCAATACATAGTGACAGCCATTACTTCATCAATGACAAGATGATCTCCACCTTTTAGCCCAAGTAGAAATCGGTCAGCATCTTGCTGCCTTGTCTTGGCCATTTTTCTTTCAAACCAACCTTTAATCACCCCACGCTCCCCTCAAGCGAAATCGCCACCAGCTTTTGCGCTTCCATTGCGAATTCCATCGGCAAGGATTGCAGCACTTCTTTGGCAAAGCCATTGACAATCAGCGCCACGGCCTCCTCCTCAGCCATGCCGCGTTGGCGGCAATAGAATAGTTGTTCGTCGTCGACCTTGGATGTCGTTGCTTCGTGCTCTATCCTGCTGGAATTGTTGCGACATTCCATATACGGCACCGTGTGCGCGCCGCATTTATCGCCAATCAACAGGCTGTCGCATTGGGTATAATTGCGGCTGCCCTCAGCCTTTGGGTGGATCGAAACCAAGCCGCGATAGGTGTTTTGGGCTTTGCCCGCTGAGATCCCCTTGGAGACAATGCGCGACTTGGTGCGCTTGCCCAGATGGATCATTTTGGTGCCAGTGTCCGCCTGTTGCATATTATTGGTAATCGCGATGGAATAAAATTCACCCTGACTATCATCGCCGCGCAGAATGCAGCTCGGGTATTTCCATGTCACCGCCGAACCCGTCTCAACTTGAGTCCACATCACCTTGGCCCGATCGCCCCGGCAATCGGCCC
>CAZSSS010000464.1:0-1909 GCA_964609255.1 uncultured Rhodobacterales bacterium | reverse complement strand
TTGCCGGTCTGTGCGCGCAATCCTTGGCTGAAACGCTGGTGGGTATGGCGATCACCCAGCTTGTGCGACCCGGCGCACCCGTCGTGTTCGGCTTTATGATGCTGGGCATGTCGATGCGATCCGGCAGTCCGATCCGCTATGATGAAACATGGAAATCAATGCTGATCGCCGGACAGATGGCGCGGCGCCTTGGCGTGCCTTATCGCTGTGGTGGATCGTCCTCGAACTCCAAACTCCCCGACGCCCAATCGGGTTGGGAAGGCGCGCTTTATGTTATGTATGCCATGCTGTCAGGGGTGAATTTTCTGATCCATGCAACCGGCACGCTTGAGGCCGGATTGGTGGCTAATTTTGACAAGTTCCTGATTGACTGTGACATGCTGGGGGCAGCCTCGCGGATGATGTCAGGTGTTGATACCAGCCCTGATGCTTTGGCGTTCGATGCCATCGCCGAGGTTGGTCCTGCGGGCAATTTCCTATCCTGCGCCCATACCATGGCGCGCTATAAAACCGTGTTTTACCAGCCTTCAAATGCCGATGGCGATTCATTCGAGCAGTGGAGTGCGGCGGGCGGGTTGGATGCCGCCGAGCGCGCCACAAAGCAGCGTCACGAGATGTTGGCAAACTATCAGGCACCCGCGCTTGACCCTGAAATTGATACCGCCCTTAAGGCCTTCATGGACGCGCGCCGCGCCGTGTTGCCGGATAGTTTCGCGTGAGAGATATGATGGAGCAAAAAGCCATAACCAAAGATCCGTTGTTGCAACCGCTTACTATACGCAAGCTGACGCTGAAAAATCGCGTGATGAGCACCTCGCACGCGTCAGGTATGGACGATGAAAACATGCCGGCCCTGCGCTATCAACGCTATCACGAGGAAAAGGCCAAAGGTGGCTTGGCGCTGACGATGTTTGGTGGCTCTTCCAACATCGCGCCGGATTCACCATCGGTTTTTCGGCAGTTGAATGCGGGGTCAGATGCGATCATCCCCCATTTTCAGGAGTTTTCCGAACGCATCCACCAGCATGGCACCGCCTTGATGTGTCAGATCACCCATATGGGCCGACGCGGCGATGCGCAGGAGGCCGAATGGTTGCCCACCATAGCCCCGTCCGCTGTGCGCGAAGACTTGCACCGCAATTACCCACGCGCGATGGACCAATACGATATCGAGCGTGTGGTGAAGGCTTTTGGGCAGGCCGCAAGGCGTTGCAAGGACGGTGGGCTGGATGGGCTGGAAACGCTGGCGGGGGGGCATCTGATCGGGCAATTCTTTTCGCCATTGACCAACCTGCGCAGTGACGGGTTTGGCGGCAGCGTCGAGAACCGCGCGCGGTTTGCGCTGATGGTGCATGCAGAAATCCGCCGCCAAGTGGGCGATGATTTTGTGGTCGGGATGCGCCTGACTTTGGATGAAGGCGAAGGCGGTTTACGCTTTGACGACGTCTTGCAGATTGCCGAAATCCTGAAACGTGAAGGCGCGGTTGATTTCTTTAATTGTAATGTTGGCCGCATGGATACCGAGATCACTTTGGTCGAGGAAAACATGCCGGGGATGAACCGCCCGCTTGCGCCCTTCCTTGAGACGGTTGGCGCGTTTCGACGCGAAATCGGCGTGCCGATATTCCATGCCGCCCGCGTCACCGATGTGGCCAACGCGCGTCATGCAGTTCGTGAAGGCGTGCTTGATATGGTGGCCATGACCCGCGCCCATATTGCCGACCCGCAGATCGTCAACAAAATCATGCGTGGCGAAGAAGACCGCATTCGCCCCTGCATCGGGGCCTCGCACTGTATCCACAAGAAAATCCATTGCATTCACAATCCGGCTTCGGGGCGCGAAACCCTGTTGCCAATGCAGGTGACGGTCAGCGAAACTCCGGGTAAAAAGGTGGTTGTGGTGGGCGGT
>CAZSSS010000463.1:0-1909 GCA_964609255.1 uncultured Rhodobacterales bacterium | reverse complement strand
CCTTTTGCGCATAATACGCGGTTAAAGGAGCGGCACAATTCCGCGACAGGTCCATCTAGCGTGTTTGCGTTTTGGGTTGTAGAACATTTCGATGTAGTCGAACACATCCCGTCTGGCCTGCTCTCTGGTTTTGTATGTCCGGCGCCGGATGCGCTCCCGTTTCAGCAGATTGAAAAAGCTCTCGGCAACGGCATTATCGTGGCAATTTCCACGTCCATTGCCCGGCAGGCGATTGCGAAGTAATCTGCCGAGAGGCGGCTCATACTGTGCTCCAGATTGTGCGTTTTCAGAAACGATGTCCATTCCATACTGGTGAATTGTGAGCCCTGATCCGAGTGGACCAACACTTTGCCAGCCGGTTTGCGCCGCCAGACAGCCATCAGCAGAGCTTGCAGAACGAGGTCGGTGTATTGGCGGCTGTGTGTCGCCCAACCAACCACACGGCGGGAATACAGGTCGATCACGACCGCCAGATACAAGAACCCCTCCCGGGTTCTGATGTAGGTGATGTCGGTGACCCAGAAACGGTCGGGTGCATCCACATCAAACTGCCGGTTCAGCGTGTTATCCACCACAACCGACGGCTTGCCCCCATAGGTGCCCGGTCGGCGTTTATAGCCAATCTGGGCCTTGATGCCCGCCAATCGCGCCACGCGATTCGGGCTGCATCTCTCACCCTGATCCAGAAGGTCATCGTGCAGCTTGCGATAACCGTAAACCTTGCCGCTTTCCTTCCAGGCCTTTTTGATCAGCTCTGTCTGGCGTTGGTCCTCGGCGGCACGTTTGCTGAAAGGGGCCTTCAGCCAGGCATAGAAACCGCTGGGGTGAACGCGCAGAACACGGCACATCGCACGGATCGAAAACAGTGGCCGGTGCTCCTCCCCTCTCGTGCATTGCTGCGCAATACCCTGCCGGGCAGTGGATAAACGCATACTTCATTTTGCATCCCTCGCGAAGTATGCGGTCGCTTTTTTTAAGATGTCGCGTTCCTCCGTGACCCGTGCCAGTTCCCGTTTTAGCCGCCGGTTCTCCGCGGCATGGTCTGTGTCAGCCTTACCGGAAGCTGGCCCCGAGAACTTCTTTACCCAGACATATAGCGAGTGCGTGCTAACACCCAATCGCTCTGAAACCTCCCGTACAGGATATCCCCGCACCGTAATCTGGTGCACAGCATCCCGCTTGAAATCGTCGCTGTAATTCGCTTTTCCCATAATGGCCTCCTTGCCTCATTTCTAGGAAACAAGGTGTCTACAAAACCAGGGGCTTGTCTTATGCTTTTCGGAGGCTTTCCTGTAAAAGGAAGCCACTGGCTGGTACTCTGATTATGCCAACCAGTGGCGGTGGTAGGATCGAAAGGAGCTTGGTCATTTAGGACCGTTGAATAGTCAGATCACCACCGTCTTTTCCATGAGGCCTGAACCACTGACCGGCAGGCGATTGCGAAGCAATCTGCCGAGAGGTGGATACGCGAAGCTCTGACTTCGCATGACAAGCATAGGACACGGATAAGATGACAAATGATACCATTGGAATTGATATTTCTAAAGCAACTTTGGATGCACATCGCTTGAGCAACGGCGCTTCGGCTCAGTTCAATAATACCAAAGCCGGTTTTGCAGCCTTGCAACGCTGGCTTAAAAGCCACGACATTGCACGGATAGTTTACGAACCCACAGGGCCGTATCACCGCGCCTTTGAAGTGGCTATGGCAGCGCAATTTCCATTGGTTAAAGTAAATCCCCTGCAAGCGCGCCGTTTTGCCCAAGCACACGGGGTTCGCGCCAAAACGGACAAAGTTGATGCGCGGATGCTGGCGGTTATGGGGCAGGCATTTTCGTTGGAACCACAGGCATTGGTATCAAATAAACAGCGTAATCTCAAAGAATTAAACGTTGCGCGGCAAGCTTTT
>CAZSSS010000462.1:0-1913 GCA_964609255.1 uncultured Rhodobacterales bacterium | reverse complement strand
GATTTGGCGTTTTATCGCGTAATAAATGGCGGTTGCGGTGGTGAATAACCAAAGAAATGACAAAGCCCCAAACCCCATTTGGGCTGATAACCCACCGGCTGCATTTGCGGCAATAACCAGCCCCGACAGCCCTGCGGCAAGGATGGAAATGCCGTAAAGACGGCCAAGCCAGCGATGCAGTGGCTTATGCTTTGCCCGCATCTTGGGGAACATCTGTATGGCCCCAAGCACCAGCGCGATCGGCGCGGTTGAAATATGAATAATAAACGCGGTTCGCCGGTTTAAAACTTGCCCCAGCATTTCGGGAAACGCCAGATCAAGGCCAAGCCCGAAAAACCGGTATGAGGGCAGGGCGAAGGCGATGCTCAGGAATGCTATTATAAACAGTGGCGCTCTGGACTTTGTCATGGGAATCTCCTATTTAGACAGTGTCTAGTTAGCAAGCAATCTTTACACTGTAAAGACCTCAGGAGATTTATTTTGGCGCAAAAGAAAAAAAACCACCATCACGGCGATTTGCGCGCTGCCTTGGTGAAGGCGGGTGTTGATTTGATGGAGGAAAACGGCATTGACGGGTTGACCTTGCGCAAATGTGCTGCGCGCGCTGGTGTTTCCCACGCCGCGCCCGCACATCATTTTAACGGGCTTATCAGCCTGAAATGCGCGATTGTTGCGCATGGCCATATGGTTTTTGCCAGCACGATGCGCAGTGAAATGGCGCTTGCGCAACCAGACCCGGTTGCGCAGCTCCATGCGGTTTGTCGGGGCTATCTTATTTTTTCAAAAGTCCATAACAGCTTGTTTCAATTGATGTTTCAAAAGCATCAAACTGATTTTTCGACAATCACGGCCTCGGTTTTAACCGAATTGACCGAGCATTCCAGCCAGTCCTATGGCTGCCTGCAACAGGTCTGCGCGCCGTTTGAAAATGACAAAGACAACCCAAACAACATCGAAATTACAGTGTGGTCGCTGGTCCATGGTTTTGCGGTTTTATTCGGAGATGCCAAAACCCCGACAACCCCCACCGGCGAACCCCCCGATTTTTCAGTGATTCTGGCCGGGCTGCGCCTAACCCCAAAACCAGACATTGATAAAAACCAATGAATGGCCGGTTTGAAGAGCGTGGCTATGCGGGCTTTTCGTGAGCGAAGCAAAATGAGCGATGTTACTTCCGGCCCATAGCCGTCATTCGTAGGCTCGTCTACGCCGCAGCGCAGCGTCCCCAAACCGAACATTGGTCGACTTCACCGAGTTTTGACGAGGCAATGACAGCACAACGCGAGTTCGAATGTGTCTGATCAGGCGATGAAGTGCTTTACGTCGACTACAATGCGCGCTAGTTTTCTAATATTATGTAATTGTATTTTGGGAGGAGCGTCCGTGTCGATAATAAAATTTTTCGCATTTGTTACGTTTGCATCGCTGGTTGGAGGTTGTGCCTCGAACACAGGCGTAATTGATGCAGGCAGCGGACGTTATTTAATCGAACAACAGCAAGCTACTGGTTTTCCTGGTTTAGGTAATTTGAGGGCAGAAGCATATGCGGAAGCAAGCACGTTCTGTGCCGTTAAAGGACGTGATTTTGCCATAGTTAGTTATGATGAAACTGAGCCGCCTTATATTCTAGGCAACTATCCCCGTGTCTCTTTGACATTCGAATGTATTTGATACCTTGCCTATTCTATTTAATTGACAAGCTAATCTAACTTACGCTGCAGTAAGTCGCCGCCCATATTCCAGTAGCATTAGAAAAACCTGGGCCCCTTTGTAGGATGGTTTGTTCGCACAGCAGGTATCAGTGCGTGCCGCAGCGAAGTTCCGCTTTCCGCCCTTTATGTAGCTATCTTCCCAAGGAAAGATTATTTTGGATAGCCAAGGCCTTGACACTGTTTGCCCCCTTATTCATAGTT
>CAZSSS010000461.1:0-1914 GCA_964609255.1 uncultured Rhodobacterales bacterium | reverse complement strand
GTTCCATTCCAGATAGAAATGGTCTAGCGCAAAAAAACCCAAAATTAATAGCCCCGTTCCGATGGCCCACTGGTTGTTCATGTCGCACCTTTGACGGTTTTGGTGTTATTTTGCCTATTTATTGCGCAATTATGGCGAAACCAATAGGAAACCAAAAAATACACGGCCCAAAAGCGATTCGGGGCCGTGGGTGATCTTAAGGTGGTTTCGGTTAAGAAACTACAGCAAGGCCTCGGCTTTGGCGGCGGTGTTTTCTGCGGTGATGCCAAACATCGCATAAAGCGCATCAATGGGGGCTGAGGCACCAAAGCCCTCCATCCCGACAAACGCCGCCTTGTTATGTTTGCCGCGCTCGCCACAAAGCCAGCGGTCCCAGCCAAAGCGCGCGCCAGCCTCAATCGCGACCCGAACCGGGCCAGCGGGCAGCACACGTTTGCGATAGCTTTCATCCTGCGCCTCGAACAGTTCCCAGCAGGGCATGGAAACCACGCGGGTGCCAATGCCTTTGGCCTGCAAAATATCGCGCGCTTTAAGGGCGATTTCAACTTCTGAGCCGGTGGCCATCAGGATAACGCGGCGTTTGCCGTCCGCATCCGCCAACACATAGGCACCTTGGGCTGTCAGGTTTTTGGTTTTGTGTTCAACCCGCACTGTTGGCAGGCCTTGGCGGGTTAGCGCCAGCGCTGAGGGGGTGGATTTAGAGGTCATCGCCAATTCCCATGCCTCAGCGGTTTCAACGGTATCGGCGGGGCGAAACACATTCATGTTGGGTGTGGCGCGCATCATCGCAAGGTGTTCAACAGGTTGATGGGTTGGGCCATCTTCGCCCAAGCCAATGGAATCGTGTGATAAAACATAAGCTGTCGGAATACCCATCAGGGCCGAAAGCCGCATCGCGCCGCGCATATAATCAGCAAAAACCATAAAGGTGCCGCCATAAGATTTGCAGCCTCCATGCAGCGCAAGGCCGTTCATTGCCGCCGCCATGCCGTGTTCGCGAATACCGTAATAAACATAACGGCCCTTGCGATTATCCGCGTCAAAAACATTCAGCCCGTCGGTTAATGTCAGGTTGGAGCCGGTCAGATCAGCCGAACCGCCGATGGTTTCGGGCATGACCTTGTTGACCACCTCTAGCACCATTTGGCTGGCCTTGCGGGTAGCGACTTTGGGCGCGGTTTCAGAGATGTTTTTCTTGAAAGCCTTGATCGCAGCGGAAAGACGCTTGGGGGCGTCTCCAGCGATAATCCGGTCAAACTCCGCTTGTTTTCCAGCCGAAAGCGCGGCCTTACGCGCCTCCCATGCTGAACGCTCAGTCTGGCCGCGCGCGCCGATATTGCGCCAATCGGCCTGAATATCCGTCGGAATTTTGAAAGGTGCATGGGGCCAGCCATAAATTTTACGGATTTTGGCAATTTCGTCAGCACCCAGCGGTGCGCCATGGGCACCCGATGTGTCTTGTTTGGCTGGAGAACCATAACCGATATGGGTTTGACAGGCGATCAGCGATGGCAAGGGGGATTGTTTGGCTTGAGCGATTGCGCGGTCAATCGCATCCGGATCATGACCATCACACGAAAACACCGACCAGCCCGAGGCCTCAAACCGGGTGAGCTGATCTGTGATATCCGACATCGAAACTTTGCCATCAATAGTGATGCCGTTATCATCCCACAAAACAATCAGATTACCCAGTTTTTGCTTGCCCGCCAGCCCGATGGCTTCTTGGCTGATGCCCTCCATCAGGCACCCGTCGCCTGCAATTACATAAGTATGGTGGTTAACGATCTTTTTGCCCCAGCGCGCCTGCATCGAGGTTTCTGCCATTGCCATGCCGACAGCGTTGGCAATGCCCTGACCCAGCGGGCCGGTGGTGGTTTCAATGCCGCTTGCGTGGCCATATTCGGGATGGCC
>CAZSSS010000460.1:0-1915 GCA_964609255.1 uncultured Rhodobacterales bacterium | reverse complement strand
GCGCGACGTTGAACGGATTGTCGGGACCATTTTTGACGAAATTATCGATGCAATGGCTGATGGCAAGCGGGTTGAATTGCGCGGTTTTGGTGCGTTCTCAATCAAAAAACGCGACGCGCGGATTGGGCGAAACCCGCGCACCGGAGAATCCGTTAAAGTTGAAGAAAAACATGTTCCGTTTTTCAAAACCGGTAAATTGTTGCGCGACCGCTTGAACGGCAGCTAAGCCGTTAGCAAAAGGGTCTTTATATGCGTTTCATTCGCTATATTATTCTGACGATATTTATGATTGTTCTGGTGTCTTTGGCGCTGGCCAACCGAGACCCGGTTATTGTCGCGCTTTTGCCCAATGACCTGCCGCTTGCGGCCAACCTTCGGGTTGAATTGCCGTTATTCGCCATAATTTTTGTGGCGATCATTGTCGGGTTGGTGCTGGGCTATTTGCTGGAATTCTTCCGCGAACATAAATACCGTAAAAAGGCTGCGGTCAAAAACCGCGAGGCCGCGCAGTTATCTGCCGAGGTGGCGCAGCTCAAGGAAGAAAGCGGCAAGGATGACGATGATGTTCTTGCCATCCTTACCTAGATGAATGTGAAAATTTGTGGGTTGACCACGCCAGAAACTCTGGCGGTGGCGGTGGAAGCTGGTGCGCGCTATGTCGGGTTTGTCTTTTTTAAAAAATCGCCACGACATCTGGATATCTCAAAAGCGGCTGAATTGGCGCTGATGGTTCCGGTTGGGGTGGCCAAAGTTGGCTTGACGGTAAATGCCTCAAACGCCGAACTTGACGCAATCGTTGAAAAAGTGCCGCTGGATACATTGCAATTACACGGACAGGAATCACTAACGCGGGTCGC
Organism: uncultured Rhodobacterales bacterium; assembly: GCA_964609255.1. Lineage (GTDB taxonomy): Bacteria > Pseudomonadota > Alphaproteobacteria > Rhodobacterales > Rhodobacteraceae > UBA3077. The sequence continues at coordinate 1,058 of CAZSSS010000460.1, read as the reverse complement.
TGAAGTTCGCGCGCGCTATGGGCTTCCAGTGATGAAAGCTGTGGGTGTTTCTGATGCAGGTGATTTGGCGATGCTTGATGAATATTGTGCAGTGGCAGACCAGATACTGGTTGATGCAAAACCGCCGCAAAATGCGGATTTGCCGGGCGGTAATGGTTTGACTTTTGACTGGCGCCTGATTGCCAACCGCCGCTGGTCTGTGCCTTGGATGCTGGCAGGTGGGCTGACGCCGGATAGTGTCGCAGAGGCCATCCGGTTAACTGGGGCAAAACAGGTTGATGTTTCTTCTGGCGTGGAAAGTGCGCCGGGGGTGAAAGACGCTGCGCTGATCAAAGCCTTTGTTGCTGCAACGCGTTGACTTCTGTATAGAAACCAAAATGTTAAATGCGGGGCAGAACATGAAAAACTCCTTTCAATCGGGGCCGGATGAGCAGGGCCGTTATGGCATCCATGGCGGACGGTTTGTGTCGGAAACCTTGATGCCGCTGATACTGGACCTTGAGGCCGAATATGAACGCGCCAAAACAGACCCGGATTTTTGGACCGAAATGGAAGACTTGTGGAAACATTATGTGGGCCGCCCCAGCCCGCTTTATTTTGCTGAGCGTTTGACCGAAGAATTTGGCGGTGCCAAGATTTATTTGAAACGGGATGAGCTTAATCATACCGGAGCGCATAAAATCAACAACGTATTGGGGCAGATATTGCTGGCGCGGCGCATGGGCAAGAAACGGATTATTGCTGAGACAGGCGCGGGGCAACACGGGGTTGCTACGGCAACGGTTTGTGCGAAATTCGGGCTGAAATGCATTGTTTTTATGGGGCAAACCGATGTAGAGCGCCAAGCGCCCAATGTGTTTCGCATGAAATTGCTCGGGGCTGAGGTGATCCCCGTCACCTCTGGGCGGGGCACGCTTAAGGACGCGATGAACGAGGCGATGCGCGACTGGGTGACCAATGTTGACGAGACGTTTTATTGCATTGGCACCGTGGCTGGCCCGCACCCTTACCCCGCGATGGTGCGCGATTTTCAGACCATTATCGGCAAAGAGGTCCGC
>CAZSSS010000459.1:0-1918 GCA_964609255.1 uncultured Rhodobacterales bacterium | reverse complement strand
CAAGAGGCCTGCCCGGTGGATGCCATCGTTGAAGGCCCGAATTTCGAATACGCCACCGAAACCCGCGAAGAACTGTTTTACGACAAAGACAAATTGCTGGCCAATGGTGAACGCTGGGAAGCAGAGATTGCCCGTAACATCGAACTTGACGCGCCGTACCGCTAAGAAAAGGATAAGATCATGGTCATAGCGACCCTCGCTTTTTACTTATTTGCCGGTGTGGCACTGGCGGCTGGCCTGATGGTGACGCTGTCGCGCAACCCCGTGCATTCGGTCCTGTGGCTGATCCTGACGTTCTTTTCGGCAGCCGGGTTGTTTGTGATCATGGGCGCTGAATTCATCGCTATGCTGTTGGTCATTGTTTATGTGGGCGCGGTGATGGTGCTGTTCTTGTTTGTAGTAATGATGATGGACGTGGATTTTGCGGAGCTTAAATCAGGCATGTCAAAATATGCCCGTATTGGCACGTTGTTAGGGCTGGTTCTGGTGGTCGAGCTGCTGATGGTTGTTGGCACATGGGTCACGGCGGGTTCAGCGCCTGATATGCGCGCGGCCGTGGCGCCCACGCCAGCGGATATTGAAAACACCGTGGCGCTGGGGATGCTGATTTACACCAAATATGTATATCTGTTCCAAGCCTCGGGGCTGGTGCTGCTGGTCGCGATGATCGGCGCAATTGTGCTGACAATGCGCCACCGCCCGGATATCAAACGCCAAAATATTGTTGAGCAAATTTACCGCGACGCAGACAAAGCCGTTGAGATGAAAGATATCAAACCGGGGCAGGGCATATGAAAGCTTTGATCGTCATATCTGCTTTGGTTTTGTTGGAGGCTTGTGGTTCAATAGGCATGCCTGCGCAAAGACTTGAAGCTTGCGGAAGCAGAGAAAATGGAGGGTTCACCGGTTCGACAAATTTGCCAGCAACCGACGAAGGAAATGGCTGGGTAGGACTTATGCAAACTAGCTGGAATGACACTGGCCAAAATTACGAATATTTCAAACTGCTACAGTGCAAGTCCGGGGTTGCGCTTCAGGGACAATACTCCGGCGGTTTTCGTGGACCATTAAGTGCAGGCGCTCCACCAAGACCAACTCAATCACTTCAGGAGTTTCTAAGCGATTATTCATTCGACTGGGAACGTGGAAATGTTGATGTTTCAGAACAATTTTTAGCTGACATGGAAGACGCACATTTTAGCAGTGTTTTTGCTCGAAATACATATGCAATTGATACTTGGGCGAGCGGAAACTCGAGAGAAGTTTGTGCCTGCCGACATTACTACTCAGACGTTAGTAGGGATTGGCCAGATAAACCACAAGAGCAAATTGATCGCGAAGCAAGAATTGACGAAATTCTTGATGAATTTATTGACGGACTTTGATTTGATGAATGTAAGAATAAAAGTTGAAGCTTCTCCATTGAAGCATGAGAATGAGGGTCAACATGGTTGGACTTGAACATTACCTAACCGTCGCTGCCATCCTGTTTGTGATCGGCATTTTCGGGATATTCCTGAACCGCAAAAACATCATCGTCATTTTAATGTCGATTGAATTGATGCTGCTGGCGGTCAATATTAATATGGTCGCGTTTTCAACCCATCTGGGTGATCTGGTCGGGCAGGTATTTACCTTGTTTATCCTGACCGTTGCCGCCGCTGAGGCCGCGATTGGTTTGGCCATTCTTGTTGTATTCTTCCGAAACCGTGGCACGATTGACGTCGAAGACGTTAACGTGATGAAGGGGTAAATCATGCCGAGTATTATTCTATTTGCCCCCCTGATTGGCGCGTTGATTGCCGGTTTTGGCTGGCGGTTAATTGGCGAAAAAAATGCACAATTGCTGACAACGGGGCTGCTTGCTCTGGCCATGGGTCTCAGCTGGATTGTGTTTTTCCGGCATTACGAAACAGCC
>CAZSSS010000458.1:0-1925 GCA_964609255.1 uncultured Rhodobacterales bacterium | reverse complement strand
CTGGATTTTGCCAGTGTAAATACAATCAAGACAGCTTTTTTGAAATTTGAGGATTTTGTAGAGGCTCCTGTGCCTGCATTAAACACCGCAATCCGGTGTTTTGATATTGAGCCAGCAGGGCTGGTAGAAATTAGGGAATCCACCAAAAACAGCGTTCAAACCGTTGAGGATATTCGTGAATATTATAAGAAAAAGCGGTGGCAGAAATATCTGACCAGACAATCGGTTGCGCTCATTAATCAATATACTGATTGGTCAATTGCCGGGCATTTTGGCTATGAAATGCTGAACCCGGTGGATTTTCCGGTTGAATTACCAATGGAAATGCGCGCCAGTTTGGCGGCCATATTCCAGCGCCAGCACTCTTAGTCAAAAAAGTTTTGTAAATTCAGATATTTCCTATAATATTCCGCATACACATTTGTTGGAGGTTTGAATGGTCCGGTTTTTTTCAAAGATTTTGCTGCTTGTTGTGCTTGGTTTACCTGCTGTGGCGCAATCATCTTACGATGAATTTCAACAGGTCCAGCGGGACGCCAAGGCTGGTGATGCTTATGCGCAATCTCGTTTGGGTGACATGTATCATTTTGGCGATGGTGCTGCGCAAAACTTTGAATTGGCTGCGTTTTGGTATCAACGAGCCGTGGATCAGGGTGATGCCAGTGCGCAGGTCAATCTTGGTTATATGTATGAAAACGGGTTGGGTGTTGACCATAATATTGGCCGCGCTTTTGATCTTTATTTGATCAGCGCTGAAAATGGTAACGCAACCGGGCAGTCAAACCTTGGGTTTATGTATGACATGGGATTCGGAGTTGCCGAAAACGATGTTACGGCATTTTTCTGGTATGAAAAGGCAGCAGAGCAAGGCCACGCCCTTAGCCAGTCGAACCTTGGATTGATGTATCTGGATGGCACCGGCACCTTACAAAACCTCAACAAAGCATTTGAATTGTTTCAACAATCGGCGGAACAAGGGCAAATTGATGGCATGACAAACCTTGGGTTTATGTATGACACCGGCCAAGGCGTTTTTCAAAACGACGGGTTGGCGGTGCAATGGTATCGCCGCGCGGCTGACGAGGGTTCAGCGCTGGCGCAAACCAATTTGGGTGTCATGTATGAAATCGGCAGGGGCGTTACCCAAAGCGATTCGGACGCTTTTTACTGGCATCTGATTGCGGCACAAAATGGCAGCGCCTTGGGGCAATCAAATGTTGGGTTAATGTTCCTGAATGGCACAGGAACGCAACAAAACAACGCCAAGGCACTTGACTGGTTCCAGAAATCCGCCCAGCAAAACCACGGGGACGGGCTGACCAACCTTGGGTATATGTATGAATATGGCTTTGGCGTCGGCCAAAGCGATGAGCGGGCGGTATATTATTATCGTCAGGGGGCTAACCTTGGCAACGCCACCGCAATTTCGAACCTGCAACTGATGATCGACGCTGGCCGGGCGCAATAATTACATAGAAAATGAGGTGCCGCACCCGCAACTGCTTGTGGCATTGGGGTTATTGATAACAAATCGCGCGCCGATCAATTCTTCGGTGAAATCAATGACGGCATCTGTCAAAAAAGGCAGCGACACCGGGTCAATCAAAACTTTTTCGCCGTTTTGCTCAAGTATAAGGTCATCCTTGGCGGCATTATCCAGTTTGATGTCATATTGAAACCCTGAACAGCCCCCACCCTCCACCGCGATTCGCAGGGCCTGAGGGTGTTTTGCACCTTCATTTATTTCGCTCAGGCGCTCAAACGCACGATTAGTGACTTTTGGCGGCAAAGAAAGCTGCATTTTTGACCCTATCCATGTTACATCTGTTATTGCGAATGTAAGCGGGCATAAGCCCCGTGACAAGTGCGGAGCAAAAATGGATAGTATATATGCCTCATACCCTGCCAAAAGCCGGGGTCGATTA
>CAZSSS010000457.1:0-1928 GCA_964609255.1 uncultured Rhodobacterales bacterium | reverse complement strand
ATTCGGGATATGTGCGCAGAATTGCCGTGCGTTCAACCGTGATCGAAACCTTTGAACGCTCCATGGTTATTGTGCCCAACAGCGATCTGGTCGCGGGGCCGGTGCTGAACTGGACACACTCAAATCTGGTTGGCCGGGTCAAAGTGCCGGTGGGCGTGGCTTATGGAACCGATCCTAGGCTGGTTGAAAAGATACTGCTGGAAATTGCTGAAAAACACCCGATGGTGTTGCGCGATCCTGCTCCATCCGTAATTTTTCACGGCTTTGGTGCTGATTCACTTGATTTTGAAATCCGCGCATTTTTGCGGGATGTTAATTGGATGCTGTCCGCAAAATCTGACATGAACTTTGAAATTGTGCGGCAATTTGCTGAACATGACATCGAAATTCCGTTTGCCCAGCGGGACATTCACCTAAAGAACATTGATGAAATCAGCGCGGCATTGCGCGGGCCAATTCCCCCGAAATAATAAGCGGCGCGAAAAAAGTTGAGAGCGCGGCGTTTTTGCGCCATAGTAAAAATTTCCAATTTCAAAGAATTGATTTTCAACATGAGCTCTTGCTGCTGTCATATTTCCCCCAAAGCCATGGCGACGCTGCGCGCGTCTGCATGCGTGGCCATAAAACCACCGGTTATTTCCGCAAAACTTACCGCTGCGGCGGCTCTGGTTGTTGGCCTTAACCCCGAACGCAATGACATTAAACTGGGTCAGTTTGTGGCAAATGCTACTTTGCCAAGGGTGGTTATGCCCTCGGCACCGCTTATGCAGCTTTCTGCAATGCTGGCGCTGGCTCCGGGGGTATTTACGCTTGATAATATTCCGAAATTGCAGGCGGAATTGCAGGTTGCGGCCAACAGTCTGAATGGGGCTGTGACCCCCGGTATGAAAGCCGCGTTGCAAATGAATTTGGCCCCCCTGATGAAGCTGTCGATCGCCGCGCGCCTGATGCTGACCCTAAAAGCCGCGGGAATAGACCCTATGGCGGAAAACTTTAATGCCAAGATGGCCGAGACCGTGGCCAGAATGGGCCAAATCGTGCCACCAAAACTGGCACTGATAAAACCCAAACTACCAGCATTGGCCAGTCTGGCAGCCCTGCCGCAACTGTTGAAAATGACCGAGGTGATGAAAATCCCGATCGGTGATCCGATGGGCGCACAGGCAGCACTGGCGCGCCTAAACCTGATCGCCAAACTGACCCCGCCCAAATTGGCGATGTCACTAAGTGCAACCTTGAAAATCGCGGCAATTGTCAGTGCACTTGAGGCCATCGTTGCCGCCTTTGGCGCTGATGCCATGACGCCCGCTGGTCAGGCGCGAATTTCCTTTATGATGTCAGCCTTTGCCAAATTAAGCATGGCCATCCCTTTGCCGCCAATCGACATTGGGAAAATAGATTTGTTGCCAAAACTCGAAAATGTCATTTTGGGGGAGCAAATAGCCGGGTCAAGCTTTATGGCCATGGGAATAACCGGATTGAAACCCCCAAAATTGACGATTATGCCGATGCTGTCGGCAACCATTGCAATGCGGGCATCACTGGCCGCCGCAATCAAAGTGCCGCCGCTGACTTTTTGCACCAATTGCGGGATGTAATTTTGCGAATACGGATTTTGTCTTGTTGGAAGTGTGACTGGCACTAAATTCTAATTATGGGTGGCATTTGACGAATTCGGCACATTTACTAAATCGCCACTTGAACCTTACTGGTTGATAAGTATAACACCACATTCAGTGGACAGGTGGCCGAGTGGTCGAAGGCGCACGCTTGGAAAGCGTGTAGGCGGGGAACCGTCTCCAGGGTTCGAATCCCTGTCTGTCCGCCACTATCTAAAATATATCAAAAATAACAATTACTTACTAATGACGAATGGACCTGTCACGGTTTGGTTCCGCCCCTTTGATAGCATATTATGCAATAAAGGA
>CAZSSS010000456.1:0-1931 GCA_964609255.1 uncultured Rhodobacterales bacterium | reverse complement strand
CGGATTGCTGGTATCCACCACCGGCACCCGCTGAAAATTAATGTCGGTCTGGCTGAATTGAGGCGTGATGCATTTCACATAAGCGTCCATGCGGCGCAGGATCACATCGGTGATTGCCTCGGTGGAATAACCGCGCTGGTCACGGTCCCGGTGCATTTTCTGGATCCATTCCAGATTGATCACCGGCACCACTCCGATTTTCAGATCAGTGTATTTTGGCAGGTCAACCGTGTGGTTTTTCACCGCGCCGTGCAGCCCTTCATAGAATAACATATCGGTGCCGGTTTCAAAATCCGCCCAGTTGGTGAAGGTGCCCGAGGCCGCGCCCAGCAAAATACCTTCCTCATCATTATGCACGTAATGACGGGTTTTGCCGTGGCCGGTTTCGCCATATTCGCGAAACACGCGTTCCAGCGCGGCCAGCTCATTGGCCTCATAGGAAAAATGGCTGAAAGAATGGTCGCCAGCGGCGATACGTTTTTCAAATTCGCCCTTCATCGCGGCGCGGTCAAAGGCATGAAAGGCGTCGCCCTCAATGCTGACCGCGTTGATGCCCTCACGGCGGAAAATCTGGTCAAATGTGCTTTTGACTGTGGATGTTCCTGCGCCCGAAGAACCGGTAACTGAGATAATTGGGTGTTTGGTGCTCATGCTGTCAGTCCTTAAACGTTAAAGAGGCCGCGTTTGCCAAAAAGGGGTGAAATTTCGTTATCCGGCAGGTCATGATAGGCAATAACCCGCGAAACCTTGTCGCGTGAACCAAAAACCAGCGGGGTGCGGGCGTGGAGTTCTGCCGGGGTTTGGTCCAAAATCCGGTCTTTGCCATCGGTGGCAAGCCCCCCCGCCTGTTCCACCAGCATCGCCACCGGCGCGCCCTCATAAACCATCCGCAACCGGCCCATTTTATACCCGTTACGTTTATCGCCGGGGTAAAGAAAAATGCCGCCTCGCGAAATTATCCGGTGGGTCTCGGCGATCAATGAGGCCACCCAGCGCATGTTGAAATTCTTGCCGTGAATGCCGTCTGCCCCGTCAATCATATCGTCGATATATGCACGAACCGGCTTGGACCAATGGCGATAATTTGAGGCATTAATCGCGTATTCCGTTGCGTCATCAACGATTTTTACCCGTGGGTCAATTAACGCATAATCACCGGTTTCACGGTCCAGAATAAACATTGCGGTGCCGTCACCCAATGTCAGCATCAGGCCGGTTTGCGGGCCAAAAATAATGTATCCGGCGGCGATTTGTTCACGTCCGGGGCGCAAAAAGCTTTCATTGGCCCCCGCCGCTGCTGGTAGAATCGAAAAGATGGTACCGATTGATACATTCACATCAATATTTGACGACCCGTCCAGCGGGTCAATGGCCAGCGCAAGGTGACCATTTGTATTAAGGGTAACAACCTCGTCTTGTTCCTCAGAGGCGTAATATTTCACTTGGGTTTTGGCCAAAGCCGCCGCAAAAACATCGTCGGCCATAACGTCCAGCGCTTTTTGCTGGTCGCCATCTTTGTTTTGACCAACCGCGCCACCAAGTTCACCGCCCAATGCGCCCCGCGAAATCAGCGCCGCCAAATCTTTGCCAACCGTTGCAAGGGCGATGATCACCGCGCATAGGTCTTTTGGTGCATCCGCCAAATAATCCTGAAGGGTCTTTTGTGTGGGCATCGCAGATTTCCAGTTGGGTTGAGCCGTGAATTCCTGAGTGATGACAGCTTTGCCGTAAAATTAAATTGAAAAAAATCTTTGTTGCGTTAAACAAAACTATGATTCATGAAAAAGCGATTACGCTCAAACAACTCCGCTCGCTCAGTGCAATTATTCAGGCAGGCACCCTGACGGCTGCCGCTGAAATGCTGAACATCACCACGCCGGCTGTGTCTACGCAGCTTAAATCGCTAGAGGCAAATTTTGGTGAGACTATGA
>CAZSSS010000455.1:0-1937 GCA_964609255.1 uncultured Rhodobacterales bacterium | reverse complement strand
CAGGCCGTTGCCTGCCGTGGAAATAAGTTGCTGCATACCATGGCGGTGCACCACATGTCCTATTTCATGGGCCATGACGCCTGCGAATTCATCAGCAGTTTCAGTTTCCTTCAATAACCCCGAAAAATAAAACGCATGGCCTCCCGGCAACGCGAAAGCATTTGGAATGGAATTGGCAACGACTTGAATATCAACCGAAAACGGCGTGTTTGTTCCCTCTAGTGCCTGGGTTGCAAACCGTCTGATTGCAGTATTTGCCAGACTTTGCGGATCGGGGTCACACAGGGTCAAGCCCCCTTCATCTGCGAATGCATTTGCCATCTGAGCAACAATCGTGTCTCCAAAATGTTCCTCGGTTTCTGCAGGTATTAAAGTGGCAATTTGCCCGGCTAAAAGCGGAATTCCATAAATATAGGCCACTCCTACCGAGGCCATTGCCAACGTTACCAATGAGATGGTCCTGAGTTGCTGTTTGCGATGTTTTTTCTTGTGCAAAGCCAAATATGGCAGTCTCTTGCGCGCAGCCTGAGCCATTTCCGGGTCGGAGATTACCAGACGCGCACCCGGCAAACTGCCATTTGCTGCCAACCGCAATTCTTGGGAGCGCCCGGGTTTGGCGTATACATCACCTAATTCCCAATGGGCAACTTCATGGCCCAATTTTATGTCCTTAATCTCCAGAAAGACAGCAAGCCCGGCGTGATAATTTCTGCCGCTTCTAATATCAACACTGTTGGGTTCAACCCAGTCGATTACAAAGCTGACCTCACGTGGATCGGCGACCTGCCCATCGTAATAAACACCGCGCAATTCTCTCCCGTCCCCCATCAATAAGCCCCCACATTCAAGGCGTCAGCGAGACCCTGACCGGTCAGGGTAGATTCTTGCCCGCTGGCACGGATGGTGCGCAGGTCATTTTCATTTTCAATTACTGTACCGCGTGCAACAAGCCGCCAATATCCAAGGCCAAATACCAGTTCTGCAAGAATGGCTGAAACAGCTAAAAACGCCAGATAAATCAACCCGAATATAGCCAGATTATACCATCCCAATTGCAGCACCTCGCCCAGCTCTGCCTTGCGATTTTCCAATAACGGGCCCAATACATCCCCCATCATATAACCAACCAAAATGAAAAACCCGAACATAAACAGTCCCAGCAAAATAGAATAGGCGATATGCTGCCCCATTAAAGAACGCGCCCGAACCGTTACTTTGAGCTTTGCCTTACCGATACTAACAGTTGAGAGCATGCGTGAAGTTATACGTGCTTTAAGGTGAAAATAGGCAAATGAGGCAAACAATATTGCAACGCTAAACATGCCCAAAGCGGGTAAGTTATTACCAATAGTTTCTGCTGTTAGTGCTTCCCCGTCGGTGGATACGCCCAACAAATATAACCCGGCTACAACCAGTCCCATAACCAGAAAATAATCAAAATAATATGGTCCGGCAATGGTGCGCCAGGTTCCCCCGAAACGAAACTGCCGATCGCCAAACCAGGTATTATTATATCTGTAACGCCAAAGGCTTGTCGCCATAAAAGGATAAGCCAGCCCAAGAGTTGCTATGGTCAATATGACCCAGAAAAACCGCCGCAAAGCATAGGCCCAGGCGCTTCCGGACTGGGAAAATCGTATGCCGCGCCACAGGGTGCGGGTCAGTAAAAAACGCCGGGCGCGATAGGCGGCATAACCGGAAAGGAAAAACATGAATATCGCAACCCCAGTGTATCCGATAATTGCAATTTCGCGGGGCTGGGTGGAAAGATAAAAGAAAAAAACATACATGGGCAAGAACAACGTCAATGCCAGCAAAAACCCAACCAGCAGTTGCACGGCGGTTCCTGTATATTCAAGAAACTCCCCATCAATGCGGGTATGGGACCAATAGAACAAGCGCTTTTTAGTCACCAGCCAAAACCGATAGATACCAAG